>JALZEO010000153.1 GCA_030862025.1 Actinomycetota bacterium
GAGCCGCGCGCCCTTACGTCCGCGCAGCTCGCCGTTCACCGCGTCGTGGTGGACGTAACGGCCTCGAGGCCCGCGCGCGGTCTGCGCCCCGTGGGAGACGAGCTCGACCACCTCGTCGAACTGCTCGCGGGTCAGGCCGGTGTAGGGAGCGGCTCGGCGCACCAGCTCGTACAGGTCGTCCGTCCGCCACTCGTGGGCCGCGACCTCGGCGACCACCTGCTGGGCGAGGATGTCGAGAGGTTGGCGCGGTACCTCGATGGCGTCGAGACGCCCCGCCCGCACCGCGGCAAGCAGAGCCGCGCACTCCACGAGCTCGTCCCGCGTCAAGGGATAGAGCCGCCCCTTTGGCACGCCGCCGCGGGTGTGATTGGAACGACCGACCCGCTGCAGAAACGTGGCGATGCTGCGCGGTGACCCGATCTGGCATACGAGCTCGACCGGCCCGATGTCGATGCCCAGCTCGAGCGACGCCGTGGCTACCAGCGCCTTCAGGTCGCCGGCCCGCAGGCGTGTCTCGACGCGATGGCGTCGGTCCTTCGAGAGACTGCCGTGATGGGCGGCAACGACATCGTCGCCGAGCCGCTCTCCGAGTTGATGTGCGAAGCGCTCGGCCAGGCGGCGCGTGTTGACGAAAACCAGGGTCGTGCGGTGCTCTCTGACGTGCTCGGCGATGCGGTCGAGCACGTCGGACGTCTGTTCCGCACTCGTGACCGCCTCCAGCTCACCGTCGGGCAGCTCGATCGCGAGGTCGAGGTTGCGTCTGTGGCCGGAGTCGACGATCAGGGGCAGCGGTCGGTCGCCGACGAGCAGGCGCGCGATGGTTTCAATCGGCCGCTGGGTCGCCGACAGGCCCACGCGATTGGGGCGACCATCGCACAAGGCCTCCAGCCGCTCGAGGGTGAGAGCGAGATGCGACCCGCGTTTGTCGCGCGCCACCGCGTGGATCTCATCGACGATGACCGTCTCGACCGTACGCAGCGCCGCCCGGCCACTGGCGCTCGTGACCAGCAGATACAGCGATTCCGGCGTGGTAATGACGAAGCTGGGCGGCTTGCGGGCCATGCGTGCCCGTTCGGCGCTCGAGGTGTCGCCGGTCCGCACCGCAAGGGTGACGTCAGGAGCGCGGAGGCCGAGTTCGGCGGCGACCTCAGCGATCTCCCACAGCGGCCGCTGCAGGTTCTCCGCGATATCGACGGCCAGAGCCTTCAGGGGCGATACATAGGCCACCCGCGCCATGCCCTCGATCGGCTCACCCGCCTCGTGGGCCTGGTAGAGGCGGTTGATGCACATGAGGAATGCGGCCAGGGTCTTCCCCGAGCCCGTCGGGGCGGAGATCAGCGTGTCCCTGCGAGCCGCGATGTGCGGCCAGCCGTCACGTTGGGGCTCGGTGGGGCCCTCTGGGAAGCGGCGCCGGAACCACGTCCCGACCGCAGGATGAAATCCGTCGACCGAGCCCCCGGCACCCAGGGTGAGCTGGTGCGCAGCAGATGCGACGGTCGTCATGAAAGCCTCGTTTGGTTGACCCCGTCGGCCCAGTCGACAGTAGTACGAGTACGGGCTGCGTGAGCTAATGGGGCCGACATGCTAGCGAACGTGTGTTCGCAGTTGCCAGCGACGGCGGCGGCACTGCTATGGGCAGCCCATCAACGAGCTCGCCTCTCTCTAGCCAGCCCTCAGAGTTAGGGCGGCGCTGATGCGCTGCTACCCGGACAGAACCAGGCGATCGTTGACGGTGAGGATGCGCCGCACCTCGAAGGGGGTCCCGACCTGGCAGATCGTCATGAGGTCGCGGCGCATGCGGCCCCCGACCGTCATGACGTCGCCCTCCTCCGCGACGACGCGATCCTCGGGGCTCCACAGCCGAACCGGGCCGAACGTCACGTAGTACCCGGCAGGCCACAGGGGCTCGAAGCGGGAGGGAGCCTGGCCCGATGCCCCTTGCTCCACCGGGTCGAGCCAGACGCAGCCTCCCTCCAACCGGGCGTCCCCACCGAGCCGCCCTGCCACAATCTGCTCGTCGCTCACCTGGTTCACCTCAGCGCCTGGTAGGCCGACGATGAGGAACGGGAGGGCAAGCATGAGGTTGAGCAGCGCTGGCAGCATGATCTTCCTCTCCGGTCATGGGGTCGGCGGCCGGGACTGTGTAATCGATCCTGCCGGGGCGTAAAGGGACAGGTGTCATCAGACGGACACGACCGGGGGCCGTGATCGCTCGTCCAGTTGTCCTCGCGAGGCCGCCCCTAGCGTCGTCGCTCAGCCATCCAGCCGGGGGGTCGTGAGCGACGCGGAGGAGGCCGCCGAACGCGTCGACGATCGGGTCGACGAGGCTCGAGACGTCTACGAGCGCCAAGGCAAGATTTTGCGCTTCGTCTGGATCGTGGTCGCGTTCCTCGTGGTGATCGGCGGCCTCGCCATGATCGTGATACCAGGTGGGCCGGCCACGGTCGTCGTCCCGGTCGGTCTGGGAATGCTGGCGGTGGTGTTCGGCTGGGCCCGCCACCTGCTCATGCGCAGCGTCCGCAAAGGGGTGGAAGCGAAGAAATTCCTAGAGGACACGAACACGAAGGTCAAGCTGTTCGGCTACGCCGCCTTGGGCTGCCTCAACGCCGCGGTGCTTGCGCTGATCGTCGTCTGGCTCGTCTTCTGAGCACAGGTGTCGCTAGCACGGCGATCGCTGCCAACTAAACCTACCTAGGGCTCTCCTGCCCCTAGACCTCGGGCCCGAACCCGGCTTCATCGCCGCTATCGGCGATACGCCACTTCAGCTGGAACTCGACCTCCTCCTCGTCCTCGCCACGTTCGTGCTCGACGCTGATCTCGGCTCGTCGCGGAACATAGATGCGCTCGCCACCGACCTGGATGCGGAACGGCCTGCCTGACTCGAGCGCGTCGGCGAGCCGTCGGAGCTTGGCGGCGAACTCGATGACCGAGTAAGTGCGCTCAACGTCGCGGTTTCCCTCTGCCATGCCCCACCCCCCGCTCGTAGCGGTGATCCTGCCACACCCGGGTGGGTCGGCTGTAGCCGCGGAGGACGGTGGCTGAGTTTGCGATGAGGACCGGGCTACCGGCACGGCGCAGCAGCCACAGCCCAAGCACGAGCGCCGCCCGCCGCCAGGGCAGGACGAGCCACGGCCTCGCCTCAGAGGACCTCGGACCGGCACACACGGCGCGAAGCGCCCGCTCGCCCTCCCGACGCAACTCCTCCGCCCTCAAACGGGCCACCTCGTTGGCCACGACCGGAAGCATTGTCATCCCCAAGGACGCCGCCTGCATAACCACTGTAGTTAGTTAGATGGTGACATAACCAGCACTCGAGTGTCAATGGTTAGACTCGCTGCATGGCCGAGGTCGAGCGAGAACCGAATGAGCAGCCCTCTGCGCGCCCCGACGCTCCCGCCCCCCTCAACCTGGTTCAGGATTTCGTCAACACCATCGACGTGGAGGCCGGAACCGACGACCTTCCCACTCCCAGCGCGCTAGTGAGCTGGCTGCACCGGCGCGGACTACTCGAGCCACAGGAGAGGATCGCCGCAAGCGGGGACCTCGCCTTCGCCCTGCGGGTCCGGACCGCCGCCAGATCGCTCCTCCTCGCCAATCACGATGACGAGGAACCGCCCCCCGAGGCTCTCGCCGTACTTGAGGCCGCCGCTCTCCGGGCAGAGCTGACGCTCCACTTCGAGCCAGATGGAACCTCGCAGCTTCAACCCACGGCGAAGGGCGTGGAAGGAGCCGTCGGGCTACTGCTGGCGATCTCCCACGCCGCCATGCGTGAGGGGACGTGGTCGCGGCTGAAGATCTGCCGGGCGGACACGTGCGCCTGGGCCTTCTATGACACCTCCCGCAACCGTTCGGGCAAGTGGTGCTCGATGGCTGTGTGCGGCAATCGGGCCAAGGCCCGCACCTACCGCAAACGACGCCACGGAGAGGAGACCAGCGATGGCTGAGCCGCTGCAGATCCGCCCGTTGACGCCGCACCGCTGGGGCGACCTCGAGGCCTTGTTCGGACCCCGGGGGGCGGTGGCGGGCTGCTGGTGCATGTGGTGGCGTCAGACCGCGCGGGAATTCGAACAGTACGCGGGCGAGGCCAACCGCCAGGCGCTGCGCAGCATCGTCGAAGAGGGGCAGGTGCCGGGGCTGCTCGCCTACCGCGACGGCCGGACGGTGGGGTGGGTATCGGTCGCACCCCGGAAGGAGTTCGGCCGCCTCGATCGCTCCCCGACCCTGGGCCGGGTGGACGAGACGCCGGTGTGGTCGGTGGCGTGCTTCTACGTGGTGCGGGAC
>JALZEO010000106.1 GCA_030862025.1 Actinomycetota bacterium
GCGGCGGGCGACGCGTTCTCCCAGGCGGCCGCTAGCGCTGTGATGGCGACCACCTCGACCTCGCCGCCGAAGTGCGCCGGTGGTCCGGTACCCGCGCAGCGGGCTCAGCGTGGGACGGTAGGGCCGACCGGGGCAGCCGCAGGAAGGCGGCGTTCGCGCGCGGCTCGCGGACGACTACTTCCATCCCGAAGGTGTCGCGGTAGAAGCGGACGGCCTGTTCGAGACCGGCGACGAACAGCACAGCGTGGTTGAGGCGAACGGGAGAGAAGGCCATAACAAGCTCCTTGAGCAGGGATCCGGAGCGGCAGGGCGCCGCTCCGGGCCTCTGGTGACTGGGTCAGTCTTCGGTCTTGATGGCCGAGACCTCGAACTCGAGTACGACCTTGTCGCTCACGAGGACGCCGCCGGCTTCGAGTGCGGCGTTCCAGTTCACGCCGAAGTCCTTGCGGTTGATGGTGGTCGTACCTTCGAGACCGATGCGCAGGTTGCCGAAGGGGTCGACAGCGGCACCGGTGAACTCCAAGTCGACGGTGACGGGCCTGGTGACACCCTTGATGGTCAGATCACCCGTGACCCGGTAGTGGGTGTCATCGAGCTGCTCGACGGCGCTGGAGACGTAGGCGATCGTCGGGAACCGCTCCATGTCGAGGAAATCGTTGCTACGCAGATGCGCATCCCGGTCGGCATTGCGAGTGTCAATGCTGGCCGCCTCGATCGCGACCGCAAGCCAGGAGTTCGCAGGGTTCTCGGCGTCCAAGTACCCCGAACCGTGGAACTCGTTGAACGAGCCACGGACCTTGGTGACCATGGCGTGACGGGCGACGAACCCGATGCGGCTATGGGCGGGGTCCACCGTGTAGCTACCCGTGAGGGTCGCCGGGGTAGTGATCGTGCTCATCGTTTCCTCCTGCTCAGGTGATTGATACATCATCAAACATAGATGACACGTCCACTATTCCGAGGGGTAGGATGGGCTCATGAGCGACGTGCGCTGGCTGAACGAACGCGAGGAACGGGCGTGGCGGGCGCTGCAGTTCATGCAGATGCGCCTCACGAGCCGGCTCGCCCGCGACCTCGCTGCCACCTCGGAGCTGTCCTACCCCGACTACCTGGTCCTTGTGACGCTGACCGACCGGCCCGATGGGCGAACGCGCCTACACGAGCTCGCCGCCGACCTCGGGTGGGAGAAAAGCCGGCTCTCCCACCAGGTAGCCCGCATGGGCGAGCGCGGCTTGGTGACCAGGGAGAAATGCGACCACGACCGCCGCGGTGCCTACGTCGTCGTAACCGCGCGGGGACGCAAGGCGATCGAGGCCGCCGCCCCGCGCCACGTCGAAACCGTGCGGCGGCTGTTCATCGACCAGCTCACCCCCCAGCAGCTCGACACCATAGGCGCCGCAGCAGAAACCGTCCTAGCCGCGCTCAGCGAAGACGTCGACGAGGCCGACGGCTGAAGCGCCGGTATGCCAGCATCGGCCGTAGGCTCGACGCCTGCACCCACTCGTC
This sequence comes from Actinomycetota bacterium, assembly GCA_030862025.1. Classification (GTDB taxonomy): domain Bacteria; phylum Actinomycetota; class Nitriliruptoria; order Nitriliruptorales; family JAHWKO01; genus JALYGD01. The sequence continues at coordinate 1,507 of JALZEO010000106.1, forward strand.
ACCTGAGCCGGTGCAACAGTCGAGCCCGCTGGCCTGAATCCAGCCGCCGTGGTGGGCGAGGATCAGCCCACTTACACTCCGAGCGCTGAGCCGACTGCGAAGGTGAGAGCGGCTGCCCCGCTTCCCATGGTGAGCATCCGCAGCGCGCCGGTCAGGGGCGGTCTGCCTGCGAGCATGGTCGTTTGGACTCCGAATGGTGGCCAGAGCTGCAAGTGACAGGGTGACGCTGAGGGTCCCGCCCCAGAATCCTGAGGTGAAGAGGTAGGGCATCAGCGCGCTGTTTTGACGCTCCAAGGCCAAAGGCCATGCCCAGCTTCTGGACGCGGTCGTAAGCGACGCTAAAGACCCTTGGGCATGTACGTCAACGTCAGTTTGACTGGCAGCGCAATCGACGCCGTTGCGTCCACCTGCTTGCTCATCGGCTGCGATTGTATCGCCAGAGATTTTGGCGAAACAGGTTGACAGCGCGAGCGCACCAGCAATACGGTCTCTAACGCTAACAGCCATTAGCCTTACAGGTGTTATGCGAGGCGGCTCGCCGGAGGGGCCGGGGAGCGACGGAAGGAGGAAGAGATGCGCAACTCGATTCGGTCGTTTCGCCGTCGCAAGCAGAACGGCGACGCCGGCGCCCACATCCGGTCCCTCAGTGCAGCGCTTCGGCGTCTGTGGGCGGACCACGTGATCTGGACGCGCCAGTATCTCGTCGCGGCGATCGGCGAGACGCCGGACGTGCAGGCAGCGGCGACGCGTCTGCTCAAGAACCAGGAGGACATCGGCAACGCCGTCGTCCCGTTCTACGGCGAGGCGGCGGGGGAGGCGCTCACCGGTCTGCTCAAGGAGCACATCCTCATCGCGGTCGAGCTCGTCGGTGCCGCCAAGGCCGGCGACGAGAAGAAGTTCGCATCCGAGGACGCGCGATGGACGCGCAACGCGGAGGCCATCGCTGAGCTTCTCAGCGGAGCCAACCCGAACTGGGTGAACAAGGACATCACCGACGCCCTGATGCTCCACCTGAACCTCACGAAGCAGGAGGCGGTGGCGCGGCTGAAGGGCGACTGGGAGGAGGACGTCGCGATCTTCGACCAGATCTTCACCGAGATCCTGACCATCGCGGACGTGCTGACTGACGGCCTCGTCAAGC
>JALZEO010000114.1 GCA_030862025.1 Actinomycetota bacterium
CATCGGTGGGGCCCTGGGGGGCCTGTTCAACGGCCTACTCGCCCCCGTCATCTTCAACGACGTCTACGAATACCCCCTCGTCATCGCCGCGTCGGTGTTCCTACTCGTCGGCCTCCGTCACCGCGAACATCCGCCGAGCCCCGCACCCCTACCACAACGCCTGTTCGAGGCCATCAACATCGCTCTCCTCCCGCTCGTGTTGCTGCTGGCGATCGGGGCCATGGGCCCGATCGCTGTGGTCGTGGTGGTGGGGTTGCTGCTCGGAGCGCGTCGTGTGGTGGCGTTCGTGGCGGCTCGGCGGCCGGTGGCGTTCGTCATTGGGATGTCGCTCGTGCTCGCCACCACCATCCCATTCACCGGCGATGCGCTGGAGACCGAGCGCACCTTTTTCGGAGTTGCGCGGGTGGAGGCGGAAGGCGATCGTCATGTGCTGGTGCATGGCACCACGATTCACGGCTGGCAGGACCGCCGTCCCGACCATCTCCTCGTGCCTCAGAGCTACTACGAGCGCAGCGGCCCCATTGGTGACGTGTTCGCGGCTTACGGGGCTCAGCCGCTGGCGGACGAGGTGGGGTTGATCGGTCTGGGCACCGGGGGGTTGGCAGCCTATGGGCGGGCGGGGCAGAGGCTCGTCTTCTACGAGATCGACGAGGCCATTGTCGACATCGCCACGGACCCAGGCCTGTTCAGCTTTGTCTCTGATACCCCGGCCGAAGTGGAGATCGTGGTGGGTGACGGGCGCCTGGCGCTGGGCGACGCCCCTGCCGACCGTTACGGCATGATCATCATCGACGCCTTCAGTTCCGATGCCATCCCCGTGCACCTGCTCACCAGCGAGGCGTTCGAGTTGTACCGCTCGAAGCTGGCCCCGGGAGGCCTCATCGTCGTCCACATCAGCAACCGTCACCTCGACCTCAAAGCGGTCGTGGCCGGAATCGCCCAACGACAAGGACTCACCGCAGCCGTCCGCACCGCCCTGCTCGACCCTGCCCTCGGCAGCGTGACCTGGGCGGTGCTCGCCGAGACGAGCGACACGCTCGCGCCCCTGACCTCCAACCCCACGTGGCAGCCCCCAGCAGTCGAACCCGGACGCGAGCTCCTGTGGACCGACGACTTCTCCGACATCGTGCGCGTGATCAAATGCTGCTGACCGGAGAGATCCCGGCGTGGCACGCGCCGTCAGTGCGGCGCCTCCGGTAGACGCAGCTCGAAGCAGCAGCCGGAGTCCTCGTTGCGGACGTTGAGGCTGCCGAGATGGGCTTCGGCGATACCCCGGGCTATTGCCAGCCCCAGGCCCGCGCCTGCGACGTCGCGGGGAGTACGGGCGTCCTGGTCCCGGGCGGGCAGACCCGGGTCGGGCCGAAAGCCCGGGGGGGCGTGCATGCCACGGAATGCGACCTCGAAGACGCGTTCGAGGTATTGCTCGGGGATGCCTCCGCATGCGTCCGTGACCGCGATGTAGACACTCTGTTCGTCTCGGCCTGCCACGACATCGACCGTCGAACCGGCCGGGCTGTGACGGATCGCGTTGTCGAGGAGGTTGCCCACGGCCCGCAAAACATCCCGCGGTGACACCTCCACGTCCGGTGACGATCCCTCGAGCCTGCCGTGCAGGCCCACGCCCTTTGCCTGGGCGATGGGGTTGGCACCCCCGAGGGCGTCGGAGACAAGGTCCTCGAGCGAGACGCGCTCGAGCGGGAGGGTGCGAACGCCAGCCTGGGCTCGGCTGAGTTCGAAGAGATCGTCGATCAGGGTCGCCAAGCGGTCGGTCTCGCCCCGGAGCGTGCGGTGGTAGCGGGCGATGGTCTCCGCGTCAGTCACCACGCCCTCCTCCAGCGCCTGCGAAACGGCCCGCACTGCCGACAGGGGCGTACGCAGATCATGGGAGACCCATGCGATCAACTCCCGGCGGGACTCCTCGAGGGCCTGTTCCCGTTCCCTGGTACGGGCAAGCTGGTCCGCGACGCGCTCGAGTTCAGCGGCGAGCCGAGCAAGCTCCCGGGTTTGGGGATCAGTGGAGGGAAGGTCGAGGTCGCCGGGTGCACTCGGCTGCCCGATTCGCCGTGCCATCATCACGAGCGCCTGACTCTCGGCGGCGAAGCGGTCCGCGAGCGGCAGCGCGACGAGCGCCGCCACGGTCGCCGCTGCCACGAGCACAACGCCGAGTGCGGCGAGATCGTGGACCGAAATGAACATGGCCCGGGCGGCCGCCCACGCCCCCACCCCGCATGAGGCGATCACGGTCAGCGCCACGATCATGACCTGCTGGCCCAGCGAACTGCGGCGAAGCAGTCGTAACGCGATGACGCCGACAACGGCGGTCACGAGGGCCGCCCCGGCTGCGACGGCGGCCAGCACGAGGATGTCGCGGGCGGCCATACCCACCAGGGAAGCGACGACGGCGATCAGGACCGCGCCGACGATCCCAATCCCAAGCTGCAGGGGGTCGAGCCGCTTCACGCCGGCTCCGTGTGTCGCTCCTGCGGAGCGCCACTCACGGGTCGAACCGGTAGCCAACGCCCCAGACGGTCCTCAGCCGTCGGGGGTGGGAGGGATCGTCCTCGATCTTCTCTCGCAGACGACGGACGTGCACGGTGATCGTGGAGAGGTCGCCGAAGGTGTAACCCCACACTCGTTCGAACAGCTGTTCCCGGCTGAACGCCCGTCCCGGTTGGCGCATGAGGAACACGAGCAGGTCGAACTCGAGCGGCGTCAGAGCGATGGGCTGGTCGTCGCGCCATGCCAGGCGGGCGTGCGGATCGACGCGCAGACTCCCGGCGCGGAGCTCGCTCGGTTCCTCAGCTGGCGAGTTGTGGCGTCTGGTCCGACGCAACAAGGCATGTACGCGCGCGGTCAACTCGCGCGGTGAGAACGGCTTCGTCACGTAGTCGTCCGCCCCGGTCCGCAAGCCCCGCACGCGGTCGTCTTCCTCCCCTCGGGCGGTGAGGATGACGATCGGTAGGGGGGCCATCGCGCGCAGACGGCGCAGGACTTCGTAGCCGCCGATGCCGGGCAACATGAGGTCGAGGATGACGAGGTCGGGGGGCGCTCCCGCCGCATGCTCGACGGCGTCGAGACCGTCGCACACCAGGTCGACCTCGAAGCCTTCCCGCGCCAGGTAGCGGCCCACGACCTCCGCCACGGTCGTGTCGTCCTCGACCACGAGGATCCTCGCACGTGGGCTGACGGTCGTGTCCACCTCGCCTCTCCCTACCGCGGGGCAGGCGTTGCCGGGAACTTGCACGACTGTACTCGCGCCGAGGTGCCGGCGGCCCAGAGCCCGGGCGGATGTCGTCCTGCTGTCAGCTGACGGGGACCGGGCCGACGTGCGCCTCGTAGACGAACTCAACCAGGCCGCGCCCGACGAGCTGCAGGAGGACGAGCTGCAGGAGCAGGGCTACGTCCTCTTCGAGGGCGACCTGCCCCGTCGACTGCATCCCCGTACCAGCCTCGAACCCGCCCGACGGGCTTCTCGTGACAGGGGCCGGCCTGATTGGAGCAGGTGGCCTGCTGTTCTGGGCCAGCAGGAGATGGTTCGCCTAACCGGTTCGTAAGGGGACCGTAAGAGCGGTACGGCGGGTCAGGTCGTATACAGATCGGCGGATGAGGAACATCATCTGCTGGAACCGTCACGACCAGCTCCCGAGGACGCCGTGAAGAACGACAGGTCGCCCGCGGTGCGGCGCAACGCCGCCATGGCCGGGATCACGGGTGCGGCGGTTGCGCTTGCGGTCGGAGAGCTCGTGGCGGCGCTCGCCCCCGCCGTTCCCTCGCTGGTGGTGTCGGTCGGGGCCGCAGTCATCGACCGTGTGCCTTCCGCGGTAAAGAACCTTGCTGTCGCGGTATTCGGCCTGTACGACAAGCTCGCACTCAACCTTGGCATCACGCTGATCGCGCTCCTCATCGGAGCCGCATTCGGGGTCCTGGCCCTGCGCCGGCCGGTCCTGGTCTGGGCTGGGTTCATCGGTTTCGGGC
>JALZEO010000117.1 GCA_030862025.1 Actinomycetota bacterium
AGATGACCGAGCGCTTCCAGGTGGGCGGGGCCCTGCTGGTCAAGTTGTTCGGCCGCCCCGACCTCGAGTTACGGCGATTCGAATCCAGCGCCGGGCGCTTGCGCGACATCGGAGTGGAAACCGCTGTTCTGAGTCGGGTCTTCCACGTCGCCTTCGCGCTCGTGTCGGGAGTGGGCATCGGCCTCGTCTACTGGGTGGGCGGCTGGCTGGTGATCACGGGCAGCGTGACACTGGGCACCATCGTCGCCTTCACGGCCTACCTCACCCAGCTCTACACGCCGCTCACCATGTTGGCGAACGCGCGAGTCGACCTGGCCGCGGCCCTGGTGTCGTTCCAACGCGTGTTCGAGATCCTCGATTTCCACCCCACGATCGTGGAGCGACCGGGCGCCACCGACCTGCCCCCGCCGCGAGGTCTCGTGGAGTTCGAACACGTCTGGTTCCGCCACCCGTCGCCCGTCGAGACCACCATCGTCTCACTCGAAGGCGAGGCCCTCGACACCGGCTACGACGAGGACGCCTGGGTCTTGCACGACGTGACGTTTCGGGTTGAGCCGGGACAGAGGGTGGCCCTGGTGGGGCCATCGGGAGCCGGCAAGACCACCATCACCATGCTCGTCCCGCGCATGTACGACGTCACGCGGGGTGCGGTTCGCATCGACGGACACGACGTCCGCGACCTCACCCTGACAAGCCTCGCAGGGGCCGTGGGGGTGGTGGCCCAGGACACGCACCTGTTCCACGACACCGTGCGCAACAACCTGCTGTACGCCAAGCCCGACGCCAGCGAAGCCGAGCTCCACGAGGCGGCCCGCGCCGCCCGCATCCACGACCTCATCGCCTCGCTGCCCGATGGCTACGACACGGTGGTCGGGGAACGTGGCTACCGCTTCTCCGGCGGCGAGAAGCAGCGGGTCGCGATCGCGCGCCTGCTGTTACGGGATCCCGCGATCGTGCTGCTCGACGAAGCAACCGCCCACCTCGACTCGGAATCTGAGGTCCTGATACGGCGTGCTCTCGCCGAGGCGCTGTCGGGACGCTCGAGCCTCGTCATCGCCCACCGCCTGTCCACGATCGTCGACGCCGACCTGATCCTCGTGCTTGACCGAGGTCAGATCGTCGAGCGGGGAACTCACGAGCAGCTCCTGGCCGGCGGCGGGCTGTATCGCCAGCTGCACCGCATGCAGTTCGATCGCTCCGTCGTGGGCTGAATCTGCGCGTCCACGCCTGGAGCGAGGGCAGTGAGCAGCGTCAGGGGACGGGCACGCCCCAAATGGGGAACCAGCGCTGGAGATCCTGCTCGATCGGCAGATCTTCGCTGAGGGCTCCGCGTAGTTGGAGTTCGGCCTGGTTGTCGCGCTGCTCCTCACCGCTGGGAACGAAGGGGTAGAAGGTTCCCCGCTTGTACAGGTAGATGAGGTAGGCGACACGGGCGTCGGCGGCAAACGCGAAGACGGAGGCGAGCAGCTGGGGGCCGAAGCCTCGCTCCTCGAGGGTTGCGTTCACGAGATGCACGGCGGTGACGAGGTCCTCGAGGTCGGGGTCGCGTACCGTCACCCACTGGTAGCCGTAGGCGTCTGCACTGTGCGCGAACTCCGCCCCGGATTCCTTGGCGCTCATCGCGAGCAGGTCGCGTATCTCCCCCTCCGTCTCGGCGAAGACCTGGCCCGAGGAGGGCCGGAAGCAGACACCAGCGGCCCCGGCAGGCCGCAGTCCGAGCTCCGCCTCGAGGCCGACCGCCGCACCTGGAAGTGCGAACAGGGCGTCGAGGTTCGCCTGCTTCCGTTTCGTCCGCCCGAGGAGGACGTCGAGAAACCTCACGGGGCAACCTCCGTCGCCGTCTTCAGAGACCTAAGACGGCACCTCTCGCGTCGCTCCTACGGAGCGCCGCTCACGACCAGTTCCGTCGCCGTCTTAGGGGGCCTAAGACGGCTCCTCTCGCGTCGCTCCTACGGAGCGCCGCTCACGTCGGCCGCCCCAGCTGACGCTCGAGGGCAGCGAGCTGCTCCAACCGGCGCTCGAGGCTCGGGTGACTGGAAAACAGCGACGATAGGCTCAGCCCGGGCGCGATGGCGGGGGCGAAGAAGAAGGCGTTGAGTGGTTCGGCGGCACGCAGATCCCGGGTCGGAATGGCTCCCATCTCGCCACTGACCTTCACGAGGGCGGCAGCGAGCGTCGATGGCGCCCCCGTGAGGATCGCCCCGGACCGGTCCGCGGACAGCTCCCGGTAGCGGGACAACGCCCGAGTCAGGAGAAAGCTCACGGCGTAGACCACCGCGGAGACGAGCAGGATGACGAGGAAGGCCGCCGCACCCGAGTTCTCGTCGTCGTCACCCATGCCGAACCCGCCCCACATGCCCATATGCAGGCCGAAGCGCGTGATGAGCCCGGCGAGCACGCCGAGAAAGCTCGCGATGGTCATGACGGCGACGTCGCGGTGGGCGACGTGTGCCAGCTCATGGCCCAGAACCGCCTCGAGTTCGGTCAACTCGAGACGCCGCATGATGCCCGTGGTCACGCAGACCACGGCCACCCGGGGGTTGCGACCGGTGGCGAAGGCGTTCGGCAGGTCGAGGTCGGCGATGGCGACCCGTGGTTTCGGCATGTCGGCGAGGGCGCACAGCCTGTCGACGACGCCGTGGAGCTCGGGAGCTTCGGCCGGGCTGACCTCGCGTGCTCCGAGGCTGGCGAGTGCGATGCGGTCGGAGAACCAGTACTGGGCGAACAGGACTCCCACGGCTATGAGGACGACGAACAAGGCAGGGAGGCCCACCGCCACGAGCACGGCCATGAAGGCGACGTAGAGCAGTCCGAGCAGGAACATGGTCCAGACCATGCGGGCCGCCAGTCCGGAGTCACGGGGGTATCGGCTTGTTCCGTTCATCCTGGGATCAACCCCTCGTCGCCGAGCAGTCCACGCACCTGATCGAGCGTTGCGTCTGCCGGCGGCAGGACGAGATCGGAGGGGCCGAGGTGGTCGGGCGGCAGGGGCTGGCCGAGGTCGTGGACGCGGCGGTGGAGCGCCACGAGTGCGTGCCGGAACGCGCCTTCGTCACCGGCCTCCACGGCAGCGATGAGTTCGTCGTCAAACTCGTTCAGCTGGTCGACGGTCTCGTCGGACAGCTCGTACTGACCTTCCCCCATGATGCGGAGAATCATGAGGATGCTCCTGGCGGCACATCGAGGGCCGGTCGGGAAGGCTCCGAAGGTGCCGGGCCGGGTGGGATGGATTGTGACGCGCCGGGACCGACCTCCGCCTTGATGCGGGCGAGCTCCGCGTCCACATGGCCTGTGCCTGTCAGCTGGTCGAGCTGGGCCTGGATGTCGTCGCCAGGCTGGGCGGTGACGTCGTCGAGGGCACCCGAGGCCAGCAGTTCGTCCACCGCTCCCGCTCGTGCCTGGAGCTGGGCGGTCTTGTCCTCGGCTCGTTGCACGGCCAGGCCCACGTCACCCATCTCCTCGGAGATCCCGGCCACTGCTTCACCGATCTTGCTCTGGGCTTCCGCCGCCGTGTAGGTGGCTTTGATCGTCTCCTTGCGGGTGCGGAAAGCCTCGACCTGCGCCTGGAGCCGCTGTGAAGCGGTGGTGAGCTTCGCCTCCTCACCGGCAAGCTGCTCGTGCTGTGTCCTCAGGCCTTCGAGCTGGGTGGCGAGGCCGGCGCGACGGCTGAGTGCCTCGCGAGCCAGGTCCTCGCGACCGGCCGACACCGCTTGGCGGGCCTGAGTCTCGAGCTTGGCCGCGGCCGCTTGGAGCTGGGAGGCCTGCAGCTCGATCCGCTTGCGGGAGGTGGCCACGTCAGCCAGCCCTCGGCGGACTTTCTGCAGCAGCTCAAGTTGACGTTGATAGCTGTAATCGAGGGTCTCGCGCGGGTCCTCGGCCCGATCGAGCACTCTGTTCGCCTTCGCTCGGAAGACGTCCGACATCCGTCGCATCAGTCCCATGCGCACTCCTTTCTCTTCCAGCAACTCCTGCGGCGAGCCTTGCACCCATCCGAGCCTCACGCCGCCGCGGCCACCGGTCCCGGCACTAAGCGCGCAGGCTCCCCCCGATCTTCGCCACGGCTCCCGCCACCGCGCCGATGACCGCCTCGGCGTCGCTGTCAGTCAACTGGCGGTCGAGGGCCTGCAACCTCAGATGAAACGCAAGGCTACGACGCCCCACTCCGAGCTGTGGGCCACGGAACTCGTCGAACCACCACAATCCATCGAGTAGCTCGCCCGCTCCGGCTCGCACAGCCTCCTCGACCGCTGCATATGACACGTCCTCCTCGACCGCGACCGCGACGTCGACGGCAACCGCAGGATGACGGGCCAGGAGCGGCGCCTGGCGGGCGACCGTCGAGGAGTGGACCAGATGCTGCCAGAGCGGCTCGAGCAGCAGCTCCGCGACGACGGTCGGGGTGGGCAGGTCGCGGACGGAGACTTCGTTCGGGTGGAGCTCGCCGACGATCCCAACTTCCCGTCCCCGCCAGTGCAGCGCCGCGGTCCTGCCAGGGTGGAGGGCGGGCCGGTCGGCTGGCACACGCTCGAGACGCCAGCTGCCGTCGCTAGCTGCCGGGGTCAGCCGTGCGGCGACCTCGTCGAGGGCGGAGAGCAGGTCGAAGATGCTCCAGGTCGCGTCGCGATCGAGCCAGTCGTGCCCATGCTTGGAGCCGTAGGCGAGCAGGCCGAGGGTGAGCGGCTGGGTCGGCAGGACCACGCCGCTCGGGCCGGTCCAGCGCCAGTTTCCTTCCCGCCCCATGACGGCATCCAAAGGACCCCTTGCGACCCGGAAGATCCGGCCGAGCTCGAAGGCAGCAAGTCCGGCACGGCCCTGACCGACGTTGTGCCGTGCGATCCCGAGCAGACCTTCGACCAGCCCGGGGCGCATGCTTCCTGCGTCCTTGGAGACCGGGTTCTGGAGCGTCACCCGCCGCGTGTCCTGCGGGGCCAGGAGGCACAGGGCGTCGGAGGCGACGAACGGGATGGTCTGAGCTTCGTGGAATCCGGCAGCGAGGACGGCTTGGCGGATGTCGCGCTCAGCGCGCTGCCGGCGGCTCAAGCCCCCGAGGAGCCCTATCGACGGCAGGGAGGCCGGGATCTTCTCGTAGCCGTAGAGGCGCGCCACCTCCTCGGCGAGATCGGCGGGGCGCTCGAGGTCACCGCGCCAGGTAGGGGGGGTAGCCTCGAGCATGCCCGCATCCGTCAGGGCGACCTTCACGCCGACGCGTTGCAGCAAAGCCGCCTGGTCCTCCGCCTTCAGCTCGGGCAATCCGAGGAAGCGGCCGGTGCGAGCGGGATCGATGCGGATCGGCTGCTGCTGCGGCTCACCCGGCCCGTCCACGCGGGCGCCGAGGTCACGGCCGTCAGCGAGGCCGACGAGCAGGTCGACCGCACGCGCGGCAGCCGGCCAGGTCCCAGCAGGGTCGACCCGCCGCTCGAAGCGGACGCTGGCCTCAGAGACAAGTCCCAGCCGTCGGGAGGTGCGCCGTACGGCAGAGGGGTCGAAGGCGGCGGCTTCGAGCAGGATGCTCGTCGTGGCGGGGCCGACCTCCGTGTCCTCGCCGCCCATGACCCCGGCCAGAGCAACGGGGCGGTCACGGTCGGCGATCACGAGATCGTCCGGTTCGAGCACTCGGACGCGGCCGTCGAGCGTCGTGAGGCTCTCATCCGACTGGGCCCAGCGCACCGTGATCTCCGGCCCGTGCAGGGAGCCGAGGTCGAAGGCGTGCAAAGGCTGACCGAGCTCGAGCATGACATAGTTCGTGACATCGACGAGGTTGGAGATCGAACGGACCCCGCACGCCTCGAGCCGGCGGCGTAGCCACCACGGCGACGCGCCCTGTTTCAGGCCCCCGACCACCCAGCCCACATAGGTACTGCAACCCTCGGTGGCCTCGACCCGGACGGGTACGGGACCGTCACCGGGCTTCTGCCCCGCCCGTTGCGTGCTCGGTTCGCGTACGTCGATCCCGAGGATGGCGGCGAGGTCACGCCCCACGCCGAACACCGAATGCAGGTCGCCCCGGTCGGCCTGCACGGCTACGTCGATGATCGGCTCGCCGAGCGGAAACACCTCGTGAATGTCGGCACCAGGCTCGAGCTGGCCTGACTCGACGTGGTCGGACAGGATCATGATGCCGCTGTGATCGTCCCCTACCTCGAGTTCGCGGGGCGAGCAGAGCATCCCGTCGCTCGTGATGCCGCGGACGTCCCTCCGCCCGATGCGGCGGTCGCCCGGCAGAGTCGCGCCCGGCACGGCAAGCGGGACGAGGTCACCGGCCGCGAAGTTCCGGACACCCGCGCAGACCGTGCGCTCGAGTTCGCCATCATCGACCGTGGCGACGACCAGCTTGTCGGCGTGGGGATGGTCGGAGACGTCGAGCACGCGGGCGACCCGCACGCCGGAAACCCCGGCCCCGGGAGTTTGCACGTCTTCGACCTCGAGGCCGTTGCGTCCCATGACCTCGAGCAGCTCGTCGAGCGGCAGGTCGACGTCGACGAACTCGCGCAGCCACGACAGGGGAACCTTCACCCACGCCGCCCTTTCTTCCGGTTCCGGGACCGCCCGGAGTTGAGACGCTCAGAGGCTTTCTAGGAAGCGGACATCGTTCTCGTAGAACTCGCGGATGTCGCGCACGCCGTGGCGGAGCATCGCGACCCGTTCGATCCCCACTCCGAATGCGAAGCCCGACACCTCGTCGGAGTCGAGCCCGCAGGCGACGAGCACGTTCGGGTCCACCATGCCGGCCCCGAGGATCTCGATCCAGCCTGTCCCCGAGCAGACTCGGCAGGCCGCCCCGTCCCCGGCGCAGAAGGGACACGACACGTCGACCTCTGCCGAGGGTTCCGTGAACGGGAAGAAGGACGGACGCAGACGCACGTCCCGTTCCGGGCCGAACATGGCCTGAGCGAACGCCTGGAGCGTGCCGCGCAGGTCCGCCATGGTCAGTCCATTTGCGACCGCGAGACCCTCGACCTGCTGGAATACCGGCGAATGGGTGGCGTCCGGCGCGTCGTTGCGATAGACGCGTCCGGGGACGACGACCGCGACGGGCAGCGGCTCGCTGAGCAGCACGCGCACCTGCACGGGCGAGGTGTGGGCGCGGAGAAGCACCCCTTGGTCGTAGTCGACGTAGATCGTGTCCATCTCCTGCCGCGCGGGGTGCTCCGGCGGGATGTTGAGCAAGTCGAAGTTGAAGACCGCCGACTCGACCTCGGGGCCTTCGGCTATCCGGTAGCCGAGCCCGATGAAGGCATCGACGATCTCGTGCTCAACCTGGGTCAAGAGGTGAGGACGGCCCGGGCGGATTCGCCGCGGCGGGAGGGTGACGTCCACCCGCTCCGCTTCCAGCCGGCTGTGGAGTTCAGCAGCGGCGAGTTCGGCCCGCCGGGACTCGTAGCGCGCCTCGAAAGCCTGCTTCACGGCGTTGATGCGCGCGCCCAGCTCACGTCGCTCGGAGGGGTCGAGCTCCCCAAGCCGACGCTGCAGCGCAGCCAGTGCGCTCTTGCGGCCAGCGAAGGCGACCCGAGCGCGCTCGAGCCCCTCGAGGTCCGCCGCCTGCTCGACAGCCTGAAACGCTTCGGCGCCGAGCGCGTCGACG
>JALZEO010000123.1 GCA_030862025.1 Actinomycetota bacterium
GGGGACGACGACCCCTCCACCGGCTGAGAGACCGTCCACTCGGCCGAGGTGATCCGCCGCATGCATATCGCCAGAGCTCTCAGCCGACTCCGATGCCGGTCATGAAGGCGCGGGTCGTCAAGCCGAAGGCGACGAAGGTCGCGAACGCGATCGGGACGTAGTCGTAGTCCTCGCGGCGCAGGGCGTAGAGGCGTCCTACCACGAGTGCGATGAGCGGGAACAGCGAGCCGTAGACGTAGTGGAGAAGGTCTCCGACCCGGTTTCCGCCCAGGAGGAGCAGGATCCCGAGGACGATCTGCACGACGAGCGCGGTTTCGCTGTAGTAGAGCAGCCCCCAGAACAGACGGCCCAGACCGGGCCGTCTGAAGAGCCGCGCCAGGCCGCCGTAGGCGGAGATGACGAGAAACGCCACCACGATCGAGGCTCCGAGGTAGAAATGGAACGCCGGCATGGTCAGGCGGGTCTGCGGCTGTTGCTGAGGTGGTCTGCGGCCGCGTCGGCGAGGCGGAGGATCTCGATCGGTAGGGGGAAAATCAGGGTGGAGTTCCGTTCCGCCGACACCTCGGCCATGGTCGCCAGCACCCGCAACTGCATGGCTGCCGGGTGCAGCTCGAGCGCGGCGGCAGCCTCAGCGAGCCTCTGAGCGGCCTCGAACTCGCCTTGGGCGTGGATCACCTTCGCGCGCCGTTCGCGCTCGGCCTCGGCCTGGCGGGCCATGGCGCGACGCATCGTCTCGAACAGCTCGACATCCTTGACCTCGACGAGCGTCACCTTCACGCCCCAGGGATTCGTCAGGTCATCGATGATGCGCTGGAGCTCGGCGTTGATGTCGTCGCGGTTCGTGAGGAGGTCATCGAGGTCGACCTGGCCGATCACGCTGCGCAGCGTGGTCTGAGCCACTTGCGAGGTTCCGAAGAGGTAGTTCTCGATGGCGATGACGGCCTTCACGGGGTCGACGACGTTGAAGTACGTCACGGCATTGACCCGCACCGTGACGTTGTCTTTCGTGATGATGTCCTGCGGTGGGATGTCCATAGTGACGGTCCGCAGGCTGACGATCTGCATGCGGTCGATGACCGGAATGAGGAAGAAGAGGCCCGGGCCTTTCGCGCCCAGGATGCGCCCGAGGCGGAAGATCACGCCCCGCTCGTATTCCTGCACGATGCGGACGGCGCTGATCAACAGTCCGGCGACGAGCACCGCTACGACGATGATTCCGAGCAGGATAGGGCTCACGACGCTTCGTTCTCCGGTTCGACGATGAGTTCGAGGTTGCGCCGGCCGACCACGCGCACCCTAGCGCCGGGGCTGAGTGGCGCCCCGGTGCTGGTGGCGCTCCACCAGGCTCCCTCGACGAACACCTGCGCGCTGGGGCCGTCAACGCGCCGCACGTGCCCGATAGCGCCGACGAGGGCGTCCGCCCCAGAAGCAGGGGGCAGGCCGCGGGACCTCGCCGCCAGCACGGCGAGACCAGCGGCGGCCAGCCCGGAGAGAACGGCCGTTGGGGCGATCACAGCGAGGTGGACGCCGATGCCGGTGGGTCGCTGGAACAGGAACAGCCCGGCGAGCAGGAGCGAGACCGTGCCGCCGCCGGCGAGGACGCCTACGCCGGGGACGAACAGTTCGGCGATGAACAGGGCGGCAGCGAGGACGAGCAGCGCCGCGCCGACCAGGTTGAAGGGCAGCACCGACAGCGCGAACAACCCGAGCAGGATGGAGATCACCCCCACGATGCCAGCCGCGCCGATTCCCGGTTGGGCGAGCTCGTAGAGGAGGGCGAGGGTCCCGATCGACATGAGCAGAAAGGCGAGGTTCGGATCGGCGACCGCCTGGAGGAAACGGCGAACCGGCGAGGTGTCGTAGGTGATGACCTCGGCATGGAGGGTGCGGACCGTCACGCGCCGGTCCTCACCGAGCAGGACCTCGCGACCGTTGCTGAGATCAAGCAGCTCGGGGCGGGTGGTAGCCAGCAGGTCGACGACCCCAAGCTGGGCCGCTTCTTGCGCGGCCACCGACCGGCCCTCTCGGACCGCCTGCTCGGCGAAGTCGGCATTTCGGCCGCGAACCTCGGCTAGGGCCCGCGCATACGACACTGCGTCGTTCACGACTTTGTCGAGGACCTCGCCGCCCTCGAGGTCGATGGGGGTGGCCGCGCCGATGTTGGTGCCGGGTGCCATGGCGGTGACGTGGGCAGCGCTTGCGATCACGTAGCCAGCCGAGGCCGCGCCCGCACCCGGCGGGGCGACCCAGACAATGATCGGCAGGTCGGCGTTCAGGAAGGTCTTGACGATCTCCCGCATGGATGTGACGAGCCCGCCGGGTGTGTCGAGGCGGACGAGGAGTGCGGCGTGACCGTCCCGCTTCGCTACGGTGACGGCATCGCTCAGATGGTCGGCCATCACGGGGGTGACGGGACCGGACGCATCGGTGAAGAGGACAGTCGCCGTCTGGCTGGCCGCGTGGTCCGCCTCCGGCTGGGCCCCTGCCTGGACGGCGGACAGGGCAGAAGTGACAAGAATCGCAGCGACGAGGACGGCGCACCTCATGCGCCTATCCTCCCCGATCTGCCCATCTGAAGGAGGAGGTCCACATGTTGGCCGCGTTCTCGGTCACCCCGCTCGGGGTCGGCGAGTCAGTGGGTGAGCTCGTCGCCGAAGCGGTCGGCGTGGTGCGCGACTCTGGTCTGCCGTGCGAGACGAACGCCATGTTCACCAATGTCGAAGGCGAATGGGACGAGGTGATGGCGGTCATCAAACGCAGCGTCGAGACGGTCGCGGACAAGGCGCCACGGGTCAGCGTCGTCATCAAGATCGACCACCACCCCGGTCGGGACGGCACCCTCAGCTCGAAGGTCGCCTCGATCGAGCAGCATCTGCGCTGAGGCTTCCTCGCCGCGGCTCCCGGCGCCGGGAGGAAGCACCGTATGGGATGACTTCGTAACCGTTGCGACCGGTCAGGAGCCGCCGGTCTTCAGACGCTGAGCCGCGGCGATCTTGCCGCAGGCGTTCATCAGCGTGGCCAGCTCCTCCTCCTCAAGGCGGGTCAGCCGCTCGCGGAGCACCCGCAGGTGGACCTTGTTGGCGTGCTCGAGCACCTCGCGCCCCTTGTGGGTTAGGGCGGCGAAGGTGCCTCGTCGGTCCGCCCGGCACATCTCGCGACAGGCGAGCCCTGCCCGTTCCATACGGTCGATGAGGCGCGTGAGCCCGCTCTTCGTGAGGGGAAGCTGCTCGGTGAGCTCCTGCATCCGCAGGCGCCGGTCGGGTGCCTCGTCGAGCCGTGCCAGGACCTCGTAGGCCAGCAGCGGCAGGTCCGAATGGGACTCGAGAGCCTCGTCAAGGGCACGCGACAACTCCGCATGCGCGGCCATGACCGCCCGCCAAGCCGCGACCCGCGGGTCGTCACACTGCTCCATGTCGCGAGCATAGCAGGGACGAGGTTGCTTCGTCGACTGTTGACAGCGCAACAGAAACGGCTACAGTTTCTCCTCAACAGATGTTTCGCGAGGTGGAGGGGTGTGATGCCCGCGCTTCGGAGCAAGACACTGCCGGTCCTACCGCTCGACCACGGGATCGTGCTGCCACACATGGTGGTGACCGCAGCCATCGACCGCGAGGACGCTCGAGCCGCGCTCGACGCGGCCTCGTCCAACGAGGGCCTCGTCCTTCTGCTGCCCCGGGTCGAGGGCCGTTTCGGGCGCATCGGCACCGTCGGGAAGCTCGAGGACACGGGGACGCTGCCGAGCGGAGTCGACGTGGCGGTGATCCGGGCCCTGCATCGTGGGGTCGTTCGCACCGGGGTCGCCGGCAGCGGTGCTGTCCTCTGGGTGGACGTCGAGTCAACTCCAGACCCTGACGAGGTGCCCGAGTCTGCTCGTGAGCTGGGGCAGACCTATCGTGCTCTCACCGAGAGCATCCTCGAAGCACGCGGTGAGCCGCGGGTGGCCGAGATGCTGCGCGGGATCACCCACCCCGGTCAGCTCGCGGATCTCTCCGGCTACTCGCCCGACCTGTCCTTCGAGCAGAAGGTGCAGGTGCTCGAAACCCTCGACGTCGAGCGGCGGCTCGAACTCGTCATTGACTGGGCCCGCCAGATCCTGGCGGAGATCGAGCTGAAGGGGCGCATCCGCTCGGAGGTCACCGATCGGATGGAGCGTTCCCAGCGTGAGTACGTCCTGCGCCAACAGCTCGACGCGATCCGCAAAGAGCTCGGCGAGGACGACGAGGACGTGGTCGAGGAGTATCGGCGCCGGGTCGCCGAGGCCGGCATGCCCGACGAGGTCCGCAAGCAGGCCGAGCGCGAGCTCGACCGCCTGGAGCGCACGCCGCCGCAGAACCCCGAGCACGGCTGGATCCGCACCTACCTCGACTGGATGGTCGATCTGCCGTGGTCGACCCGCACCGAGGACCAGCTCGACCTCAGTCAGGCACGCCGCGTCCTCGATGCCGACCACACCGGTCTGAACGACGTGAAAGACCGCATCCTCGAGTTCCTCGCCGTGCGAAAGCTCCGTGAGGAGCGCGGCTTGCAGCCCGTGGAGGGTGCGCGCGGCTCGGGCGCGATCATCACGCTCGTCGGTCCGCCTGGCGTCGGTAAGACCTCGCTCGGTGCGTCTGTGGCTCGCGCCCTGGGCCGTAAGTTCGTCCGCGTGTCGCTGGGCGGCGTCCGAGACGAGGCCGAGGTTCGCGGCCACCGGCGAACCTACGTCGGGGCGCTTCCCGGAAGGATCGTGCGGGCGCTGAAGGATGCCGGGACGACCAACCCCGTCATCATGCTCGACGAGATCGACAAGCTGAGCACCGGAGGCTGGTCCGGCGACCCTGCCGCGGCACTGCTCGAGGTGCTCGACCCGGCGCAGAACCACACCTTCCGTGACCACTACCTCGACGTCGACCTCGACCTCTCGGAGGTCCTGTTCATACCGACAGCCAACATCGTCGAGACCATCCCGGGCCCGCTGCTCGACCGCATGGAGGTCATCCGCCTCGACGGCTACACGGAGTACGAGAAGCTGGCTATAGCCCGGGATCACCTGCTCACACGCCAACTGGAACGCAACGGCCTGCGACCGGACGAGGTTGAGATCACCGAGGCGGCACTGCGATCAATCATCATCGACCACACCTCGGAGGCGGGGGTCCGCAACCTCGAACGCGAGCTCGGAAAGGCGCTCCGCAAGGCTGCGACGAGGCTGGCCGCTGGAGAGCTGACCGCCCCGATCGTGATCGACGGCCAAGACGTGCGCACCTACCTCGGAAAGGCGAAATTCCACTTCGAGGCGGCCGAACGCACCGCCGTGCCCGGCGTGGCGACGGCCCTCGCGGTCACCGGGACGGGAGGGGACCTCCTGTTCGTCGAAGCCACCCGCATGGCGGGTGAGGACGGGCTGACGCTCACCGGCCAGCTCGGCGATGTCATGAAGGAGTCGGCGCAAATCGCCCTCTCCTACGTCCGCTCACACACCGAGGAGCTCGGGCTCCCGGCCACGCTCGACGGGCGCGTGCACGTTCACGTACCGGCGGGGGCTGTGCCGAAGGATGGACCGTCCGCTGGAGTGACCATCGTCACCGCGCTCACAAGCCTGCTCAGTGGCCGTCCGGTCCGGTCGACGGTGGGGATGACCGGAGAGGTGACCTTGCAGGGGCGGGTGCTGCCCATCGGCGGCGTGAAGCAGAAGGTTCTCGCCGCCCACCGGGCGCGGCTAAAGGAGGTCATCCTGCCTGCACGTAACGAGGGTGACCTCGACGAGGTGCCCGAGGCGGTACGCAACGAGCTCATCTTCCACCTGGCACGTGACGTGGGGGACGTGCTCGACGTCGCGCTCGAGCCGCCGGCCGGCGGGCAGGACAGGTCAGAGGCCGGGGCGCTCGCGGCCTGACGCCGGGCCGAAACAGCGGATACGACTGCTGTGTGCGAGTGGTCTGCGATGTTGCGCTGCCGGCTTCCTTTTCATGCCGCCGGTGACAGTTCGTCGGCAGCCTGAAGGTGTCGCAGGTGCGGCACCAAGACAGGCTTGCGGGCGCGTCGCGTGGAAGGCAGGAGGATGCGCATCGGGATCCTCACCGGCGGGGGAGATGTACCCGGACTGAACCCCTGCATCAAGACGGTCGTGAACCGCGTCACGGACGACGGACACGAGGTCATCGGTATCCGGCGCGGCTGGGCCGGACTGCTCGAATGCCAGCCCGACGACTCCCGATCGGTCGCCACCTGCACCCAACAGCTCGACACGAGCGTCGTGCGGAAGATCGACCGCAGCGGCGGCACGATCCTGCACACATCACGAACGAACCCCGGCCGAGTGCGGCCGGGGGACGTGCCGAGTTTTCTCAACGACCAGGCCGTGGGCGAGGGGCCGTTCGACTTCACCAAGCACGTGCTGGAGGTAATCGAACGACTCGAACTCGACGTGCTCATCCCCATCGGGGGCGACGACACCCTCTCCTACGGGCTGCGCCTGCACGACGAGGGCGTGCGGATCATCGCCATCCCGAAGACGATGGACAACGATGTGCACGGGACCGATTACTGCATCGGCTTCTCGACTGCGGTCAGTCGCAGCGTGCAACTCATCCACCAGCTGCGAACGAGCGCCGGCTCTCACGAGCGGATCGCGGTCGTCGAGCTGTTCGGACGCTATAGCGGAGAGACGTCGCTCGTCTCCGCCTACCTCGCGGGAGTGGACCGGGCGGTCATCTCTGAGGTGCCTTTCGACGTGGAACGGCTCGCGGGTCTGCTCATGGATGATCGCGCGACGAACCCGAGCAACTACGCCATGGTTACGGTGTCGGAGGGAGCGCGACTGCTTGGAGGGGCATTGCAGCAGCGGGGCGAAGAGGACGCCTACGGTCACCGCAAGCTCGGCGGGATCGGACAGGTGACCGGCGACCTGCTGAAGGAGATCACCGGGGTAGGTACCATCGACCAGAAACTCGGTTACCTCATGCGCTCCGGCAGACCGGATTCGCTGGACCTCATGGTCGCCACGAACTACGCGGTCATGGCCTCGGATCTCGCGCTGGAAGGATCGCGCGGGCGGATGGTGGCGCTGCGCATGGGCACGTACGTGAACGTGCCGATCTCGGTCACTGGGGAAGGATCGAAACGGGTGGACGTGGACGCGCTGTACGACGTCGAGGCTTACCGGCCGAAGGTCCGTCAGGTGGCAGGCAAGCCGATGTTCCTCTACTGACGCCTCGGGAGGCAAAAGACCCGAGGCTCAATCTCGAGTCAACCTATAGGGTTTCCATACATCTCGCCCAGCGGGTCAGCGATGAGTTCCAGGCGGGCGCCGTCCGGGTCGCGGAAGTAGAGGGAGGTCCCTCCCTCGAGCTGGTAGGCAATTCCCGCCTCGTCCAGCTTCATCCTGAGGTTGCCCCAGCGCTCGGGCTCGACCGAAATCGCGACGTGGTGCAGCCCGCCGAGTACCTCCTGGTAGGGGCCGAGATCGAGCCCGGGGAAGTCGAAGAAGGCGAGGAGGTTGCCGTTGCCGATGTCGAAGAAGAAATGGTTCGAGCCCTTGTAGTCACGATTCTCGAAGATTTCGAGGAGCGGGAACTCGAGCAGCTCCTGGTAGAAGCGTACGGTGCGCTCGACATTGGATGAGAGGAGAGCCACGTGGTGCACTCCCCGAGCCGAGCTCACCGGGCGTTGGCTGGGTTCACGGAGGTAGCCCTTGCGGATGCGCTGCCGCTCGGTCTCGATCCGTTCCAGGTCGGTCTCTATCTCGGCCATGCGGTCTGCCCTTCGAGTTCTGGAACGAGGCCCAGCTTGCCGTGCGATAGGCCGGCGCGCCACGGCGAGCAGCTACCGTGCTTCGTCCCGCGACGTCCTGCTCAGGGTCGGTTCGCCCACGCAGGTCCCGGTGACCTCCGCAGGCGCGTGCTGATCGGCGCCGTTGGTCGGGGTGCTGCGTCGGCGCACGCAGGCACCGGCACCGCGAGGGTGGGTAACCTTGTAGTCACCAGGTCAGTCGCAGTTGCGGCCATGCAGTCATGTCCCCTTCCAATCGCTGTTCGCCCGTAAGATCGGCGGTATAGCCGCAGTGCCCAACCGAGTAGGCGGCGAGAGGACGTTTTTCGCAGGTCAGAGGTCCAATTCCTAGGGCCCGTAGCTCAATTGGTCAGAGCGCCGGACTCATAATCCGTCGGTTCCGGGTTCGAGCCCCGGCGGGCCCACCAAGAATCCCCTGGCAACAGGCCTATCTCAAGGCGGACCGCTGTTCCTCTCGTCATGTGACAGCCAAACTG
>JALZEO010000163.1 GCA_030862025.1 Actinomycetota bacterium
CATCGCCCGGACCACTTCGACCGCGTCATCGCGCACGAGCGTGGTATTGGCCCACGTGAGCGGCTCCTCGAGCGACGCGGAGAACACCACCTTCGACGCTCGCGTGAGCTCGTCGACAGAGGCCTCCTCGTCGGTAGTGAACTCGTCCGTTCCCGCTGGGGTCTCTCCCGCGGCGAAGCCCGACATCAGTCGGTAGGTGTTCGCTCCCATCAGGTAGGTGACCGCGGGTTGCTCGCCGAGCCAGGCGAGGTACTCCGGTCCTTCCAGCCC
Source organism: Actinomycetota bacterium (assembly GCA_030862025.1). Lineage (GTDB taxonomy): Bacteria > Actinomycetota > Nitriliruptoria > Nitriliruptorales > JAHWKO01 > JALYGD01. The sequence goes on from JALZEO010000163.1 coordinate 271, forward strand.
CCACCATCCTGGCCAGCCCTCCGCCGAGGCGTAGCCGTCGAGGGAGGTGATGAAGTCGACGAGGAGTTCTGGCATGGTCGTGTCCTTGTCCTTGGATGTCAGGTAGCGGCTCCTCCCGTCGCTACCTGGGCGGTTCGAAGGTGGACGGGCGGGGGCCTGGACCCGGCCGAGCGCGAGACCTACGCCAACGGCGTCCGCAAGGCCACCTTCCGCGACCCGGACGGCAACGAGGTCGCATTCGGCGGCGCGCCGGCCTGACCGAGACGGACGGCCGCCACGGGGGGAGTCTCGCCTCTCGGGGACTTCGACGAAGCCGAGTTGGCGGTAGCGAACTGCGAAGCGTTCGTTGGCGGGGTGGGCGAGGGCCCGCTGGTTGGCGTGCCTCAAGCTAGAACCGGTTGGTAGCGCAGGTAGACGACCCGGGAACTGAACGTCCGCGTCTCGACCAGCTCGAGGTCGAGGTGAGTGTCGCCCGCGAAGAAGGGCTTGCCTGCGCCGAGGACCACGGGGCTGACGAACAGACGATACTCATCGATGACCCGATGCGCCGTCAGGCTTGCAGCGAGGGTCGCGCCGCCGACGGCGATCGGCCCGCCGTCCTGCTCCTTGAGCAACTGCACCTCCTGCACGGGGTCTCCGCGGGACAGCCGCGTGTTTCCCTCGACCGCCTCGAGCGACTTCGAGTACACGAGCTTGGGTAGCTGCTTCCAAATCCGCGCGAACTCCAGCTCGTGCTCGGGTGCGGGGGGGTTGCGCTCCTCGGCGCTCTCCCAGTAGGTCATGACCTGGTAGAGGCGCCTGCCGAGGAGATGCAGGTCGAGCTCGCGCGTCCGCTCGTTGTGGAAGCGATGCAGCTCCGCGTCGGGGGCCGACCAGCCGATCTCTCCTCGGGGTCCGGCGATGTAGCCGTCGAGCGAGACTCCCATCGAGTAGATCAGCGGGCGCATGCGATCGTCACCGGTTACGGCCAGCCGACGCCGGGCGCGGGCGCATCGACGACGATCACCTGTCCCGTTCTCGCCGCGATGACGTCCTCGACTGCCTCGGTGCCGTGCCAGTCCACCGTGAGCATGAACAGCGTCCGACGGTCGGGGCCTCCGAGCATAGCCGCGAAGCAGGGACGGCCCAGATCGATCCGCTCGAGTTGCCGCGAAGGACTCGGCGACGACGAGGGTGTTGTTGTCCGGGGTTATGACCATGCCGTTGGGAAGGCGAGCTCGTTCGCCACCTCGCGGGCCTGGCCGTCGGGCGTGACGAGCGCGATCTTGCCGGGCGCCCGTATGGGGCGCGCGGCAGTTCAGCGGGGTGAGGCTGCGCCGAGAGACATTGAGGCCTATCGATTCCGGGTCCTCGAGCGTCGGCTGGACCGGCGGGCCTAGAGGTCGTGAGGTCGGCCCTGATAGAGCCTGCGTGGCACTGACCGGTGAGGTGGTCGCGGAGATTCTCCCCGACCCAAACCAGTGGCAAGGAGCCCTTGCGCTCGTGGAGGCATTCGAGCGTGAGGCAGGGCCACTACCGGATGAGTGAGCAGCGGCTCTAGCCCCCGCAAGCTCCTATGGAGGAGACCTCGGTGAAGAGGGGACAGTGGATCCCGCGCCACTTCCGATCAGCGACGTGTAGAGGCCCTCACGACACAGCAGCGCGCCCTTGCCGCATGATCAGGCCGCTCGTATTCGGCCAGGATCACCAGCTTGTACTTCGCTGAGTTACTTGAAGAGCAGGGCAACCCACCTGGTTGCCCGGAACTTTGTTGGAGGAATAGTCAAGACCTGTGGCTCGGCGTGCCACGCTCTTCTTCCCCCGCCGCGGCGCTGACCACGCTGACCACCGCCACCTTCTTGGCCGTGGTCAAGCCCTGGGGCCGCATCCGGGGCGGCCGGGCTCCAAAAGCCCAACGGCAATTAGTCTCTTTGTCGTTCCCAGTCTGTCGCTTCACACCCGATCAACCGCACTCGAGGAGAGCATCATGACCGCTATCTACACCTGGGACGTCTTTTCCAGCCTCGACGGCTTCGGCGCCCACAGCG
>JALZEO010000155.1 GCA_030862025.1 Actinomycetota bacterium
TGGAAGCTCGGCAACCAGACCTTCCGCAACTGGTGGCCGCGGTGGGAGGGCACGATGGATCTGTCACGTGCACTCATGCGCTCGTGCGACACCTTTTTCTATCAGTTGGGGTTCCAGCAGTGGCAGCACGAAGAGGAGCAGGAGGAGGCGAACCAGCCCATCGACGAGGCGATCCAGCGCACCGCCCGCGAATTCGGACTCGGGCGGGGAGCCGGCATCGACCTGCCTAGTGAAGCATCGGGCAACGTCCCCGACCGGGCCTGGAGGCGTGCGACCTGGGAGTCGCTCCGGCCGCGCTACTGCACGCAGGCCACGCTCGCCGCTCCCGGCAGCTACCAGCAACGGCTGTTTGATGACCTCTGCCAGTACGGGGGCGCCTGGCGGGGCGGCGACGTGGTGAACATGTCGATCGGTCAGGGCGACGTCCTTACTACGCCCCTGCAGCTAGCGAACGCCTTCGCGGCCGTTGCCAACGGGGGGACGCTTCACCGTCCACACCTCGGTCTCGAGGTGGCGGCTCCCGACGGGACGACCATCAAGCGCGTCGAGCCTGAGACGTTCGGCCGTGTGGAAATCTCGCCCCAGCACCTGAGCGAAATCCAGGAGGGCTTGCGGCTGGTCGTCATGGAGCCGCGCGGGACGGCAGCTGTCCCCTTCAACCGTTTCCCGCTCGGAATGATCCCGGTTGCGGGCAAGACCGGCACGGCGGAGTTTGGCAACCGGGTGCCGTACGCGTGGTTCGCGGCATACGCACCCGCCAACGATCCCAAGTATGTGGTTGTCGTGTCCGTCGAGGAGGGCGGTGGGGGTTCGGTGACAGCGGCGCCGATCGCTCGACGTATTCTCGAGGCGGCCTTCGGTCTTCCCATCTCGCCCTTCCGGGCCGGCCCGTCCACCGACTGAACGCCTCGCGAGGATTCCATGGATCTCGGCTACTACGGCTCCAACCGCGACCAGCGCATGGCGCGCGAACGCATCCACAGTCGCTGGATGGATGCCTACGCGCCGGCGCGCCACCTCGACGGCATCCTCATTCTGGCGGTGCTCGGGCTGTCGCTCATCGGCGTCGTCATGATCTACAGCGCAACTTTCCACCGGCTCGAGCTGGAGGGCCTGCCGCGCGGACTATTCGCCACGAGACAGCTCGTGAACCTGGGCGTGGGCATGGTCGGCATGCTCGTCGCCGCACTTGTCGACTACCGCTACGCCCGCGCATACGCCCCGATCATCTACCTCGGCGCGCTCTTCCTCCTCGCGTTGGTGCTCACACCACTCGGGATGAGCGTGCACGGCTCGAACAGCTGGCTCGGATTCGGGCCGTTTCAGCTCCAACCGTCTGAGCTCGCCAAGGTCGCGCTCATCGTCGCCCTCGCCGCGCTGCTGCACGAGCGCAAGGCCGACCCCGATTTTCCCACCATGGCTGCCGCGGTCACGATCGTCGCCGTGCCAGCCCTGCTCATCCTCGCTGAGCCTGACCTCGGCACCTTCCTCGTCTTCCCATGGACGGGGTTCGTGATCCTGCTGATCGGCGGAACTCGTGTCCGCTACCTCATCGGGCTGGGAATCCTGGCGGTAGCCGGGGTCGCGCTCGTCTTCCAGCTCGGCCTGTTGAAGGAGTACCAGGTCGCCCGGCTGACCGCCTTCCTCGACCCGACCAACAGCGAGCACGCGCAGACGAGCCTGTACAACACGAACCAGTCCATGATTGCGGTGGGATCGGGTGGCTTCCATGGAAAGGGGCTCTTCCGGGGCACTCAGACCAACCTCTCGTATGTTCCGGAGAACCACACCGACTTCATTTTCACTGTGGTGGGAGAAGAGTTCGGCTTCATCGGAGCGAGCGTCGTCCTCGGACTGTTCGGGCTGGTGCTCTGGCGAGGACTGCGCATCGCGGCAATGGCGAAGGACATGTTCGGCATGCTGCTCGCCACAGGAGCGGTGGCAACGTTCTGTATCCAGCTTTTCGTCAACGTCGGCATGACCATAGGTATCTCGCCAGTTACAGGCATCCCGCTGCCATTCGTCAGCTACGGAGGCACGTCGCTGCTGGCTGCCTAC
>JALZEO010000172.1 GCA_030862025.1 Actinomycetota bacterium
CTTGTCGCGTTCATGCTCGGCGCAGCGGTCGGGGCCTTGGTGGCGCTCGTGACGCCTCGCGAGGGAGGTCCCCAGACGAACCATCGTTCCAGGTGCTAGGCGTGCTCCATTCGAGGAGCTCTGAAACGCGAGTGCTGGTCGGGCATTCGCCCGGAGTGAGTCTGACGCGGCGAGGCGGCCCTGTGGTGCGCAAGATCGTTGAGGTGACGTCGGACAGGCTGGATGCACTGCCGGATCGTTGTCGACACTGCCGATTCTGGGAGCTCGGCGCTCCCCGTCCGATCGATGTCGAGGACGAGCTCGATGACGACGCGCTTGTGGAGAAGTGCGCGTGGTGGCGGTCGGTCGAGCTCGACTTCGGAACGTCAGGGCGTGCTGTCCGCGTGGACGCGGAGGTGGCGGCATGGTGTCTGTTCGGCCCGCCTGAGGTATTTGCGCGCCGCTGGGCTCCGACGCCGCGTCCTTCCGCTGACGCGCTTTTCCTGGCTACTGTCTGGGTCGAGCGACCCTTCCGGGGCGCGGGTCTTGGTCCGCTCCTACTCCGGACAGTCGTCAAAGAGGCGCTGCGGCGAGATCGCCGGGCCATAGAGGCCTACGGCGATCGTCGTCACCGCGAGGCCGGTTGCCTCTTGCCAGCTACCTGGCTGCTTCATGAGGGCTTCGCGGTACACCGCGAACACCCCCGCTACCCGTTGCTGCGGCTCGATGTCCACAGCACCGCACGCTGGGCTGAGCCGATCGAGCAGCTCGTCGAGCAGGCGTTCGCGCGGCTGGGGCGCCAAGTTCAGCCGGAGCCGTCCCCGCAGTGACCTCTGATAGAGACCGAATTGGCGGATTCTCCTCTCTCCGAGGTCCGCGAGGAGGGCCGAGGTCCACCAGCGGGTTCAGTTCGCGGTTATGGCTGTCCGCCGTCCCGTCAAGAATCTAGCCACCGCATCCGTGAGGGCATCGGCAATCGCTTCCTGGTGATCGGCCTCCCGCAGGCGAGCTCCTTCCGTCGGATGGGTCAGAAACCCCGGTTCGATCATGACAGCTGGTGCACGTGACTCGCGCAGCAGGGCGACCGTGGTCGGGTGGGTCCGACAGTGCGGGGTCCTGGTGCGCTCGGTCACGGCGTCGGCAACGAGATCCGCAAGACGCCGGCCTGGCTCGCTGACGAAGGAGGCGTTACCGAAATAGTAGGCAGCGGCGCCGCGAGCGGACGCCGAGTCGAGGCCGTTGAGGTGTACTGAGAGGATGAGGTCGACCCCTTCGGCGTTGGCGAGACGCGCGCGCTCTGAAGGCGACGGTGTCGTCCGAGGCCCTCGGGAGAGGATCGTGTGCACACCACGAGCGAGTAGGCGACCTTCGAGGCGGTTCGTAATCTGCCAGCAGAGCTGCTGTTCCGTGACGCCGTCGGGACCCGTGACCCCTGGGTCGTCCGGCCCATGGCCCGCATCAAGAAGGACCCGGGCACCAGCGAGAGAGGGGCAGAGAGGGGCTTGACGCAGCGCCTCGCGTTCGCGGACAGAGATAGCGGCGGCCGACTGGTGATGGCGGTGCAGACGCCGCAACCCCTCAACGACTTCGCGACCGGCGATGCCATCGACCCGAAGTCCGACGTTGAGCTGGAACTCCCGCACCGCGGCCGCGGTCTGTCGGCCGAAGACGCCGTCGACATAGCCCGCGTCGAAGCCCAGCCGGTTGAGTCGATCCTGAAGCTCTCGGACGTCATCGCCGCGAAGGAGTGGCTCGGTGCGGTAGAGACGGCGGTCGCCAAGGCTGCGCCCAGCCTCAACGAGTGCCCGCCAGGTCTCTTCGCTGACGAGACCGTCGGCGGTCAGCCCGCGCGACTGCTGAAAAGCGCGTACAGCAGCTCGGGTGCCCGGACCAAACACGGCGGGGTCGTCCGTCCGCCAGGCGTAGCCGAGCGTTGCGAGCCGGGATTGGACGTCGCGCACGGCTGGTCCGGCTGCACCGACGCCGATGGGATGCATGTCGACATCGTAGAGGAGATGATTCCGCCACCAGGAAATCGGACCTGCTTCGACCGGGACCCGGTTCGGAGGGACGATGCCAGCGGATCATTGAAGCGGTCGGGTCAGACTCGAAGTGGAAGGTCCCGACGCCGGGACTACCTCAAGAACTCTTGCAGATCGCTCAACAGGGCTTGCTTACCCTTCGCGCCCACCATGCGTCGTGCGACGACGCCGCCCTTGAATACCATAAGCGTGGGGATCGACATGATGCCGTAATCGCGCGCCGTTTGCGGGTTCTCGTCGACGTTGAGCTTCACGACCTTGAGCTTGTCCGTCTGCTCGGCCGCGATCTCTTCCACGATAGGGGACACCATTCGGCAAGGGCCGCACCAGTCGGCCCAGAAGTCCACGAGCACCGGCTTGTCAGCTTCCAGGACCTCCGCCTTCCATTCAGCGGTGTTGACGGACTTCGCCGCTCCCATCGTCGCTCCTCCGGCCTCATCGTCGTGCTCGGCTTGCTGCTGTGCTGGCGCCGTCCCTGCAACCAGTATGAGCGCCTCGTCATTCCCCATCCCGCCTGATCGCCTCGAGGGTACCGCCACGAGCCATTCTGTTACTCGAGCGCCGCGAGGTAGCGTTCGACGTCGATTGCTGCGCGGCAGCCCGTGCCGGCGGCGGTGACAGCCTGACGGTAGATCGGATCCATGACGTCGCCAGCAGCGAACACCCCGGGCACGTTCGTCGCGCTTCCCGGCTCCCGCACCAGGAGGTAACCGTTCGGGTCCATCTCGATCTGGCCTGCGAGGAGCCCGGTGTTCGGGATATGGCCGATTGCGAGGAACACGCCGTCGCAGGCGAGGAGACGCTCCTCACCGCTGCGGGTGTCTCGCACCCGGACCCCCGTGACCTTGGTCTCGTCCCCGAGGACCTCGCTGACTGTCGCGTTCCAGAGGAACTCGATCTTGTCGTTCTTGAAGGCGCGCTCTTGCATGATCTTCGATGCGCGCAACTCGTCCCGACGGTGCACGACCGTGACCTTCGCCGCAAACTTCGTCAGGAAGATGGCTTCCTCCATGGCCGAGTCGCCGCCTCCGATTACCACGACGTGCTGTCCGCGGAAGAAGAAGCCGTCGCAGGTGGCGCACGCTGACACCCCCAGCCCCCACAGGCGCGCCTCTCCAGGCACCTCCAGTCGCTTGGGTCGGGCCCCGGTGGCGACTATGAGGGTATGGGTGAAAACCTCACGTCCGTCGCAGGAGATGCGGAAGGGGCGCACCGTCACTTCAACCTCGTCGACATCGTCGGTCCAGTAGCGTGTGCCGAAGCGCTGCGCCTGTGCCCGCATGTGCTGGATGAGTTCGGGACCGAGGATTCCCTCGGAAAACCCTGGGTAGTTTTCGACCTCAGTTGTCAGAGTCAGCTGTCCCCCGGTGGGACCTCCCGCCTGCAAACCCTCGATGACGAGCGGCTCGAGGTTGGCGCGGGCCGCATACACCGCCGCCGTTAACCCTGCGGGGCCGCCGCCGAGAATGACGACATCCATGGTCGGGGTGTCAGCCATTGACATGTCCTGACTCTGCGTAGGTCGTCGAGCGTAACGGGTCCTCTCCTGGCTGCATTCCTCCGAGAGGTAGCATGCGCCTCATGCCCACGATGACCTGCAAGCGGCACCCCGACGCGGAGACGCGCCTGTCGTGCTCGAACTGCGGCGATCCAATTTGCCCGCGTTGCGCGATGCCCAGTGCGGTGGGCCAGAAGTGTCCGGCCTGTGGCCGACCCGCTCGGTCAGCGCGCTTTCGTGGCAAACCTCGTCAGTATCTCAAGGGGGTCACCTTCGGTTTGGCGGCCGCTGCCGCCCTGGCGGTACCACTCTGGTTTGTCTTTCAGTTCGG
>JALZEO010000194.1 GCA_030862025.1 Actinomycetota bacterium
ATGCTGAGCTGCGGCCGGAGGGGCGCGACGGTCCGCTGTCGCGTTCGCTCGCTTCCTACCGCGCCTACTACGCACGCTGGTCGGAGCCGTGGGAGCATCAGGCGCTACTGCGGGCGCGACGGGTGGCGGGCGACGTCGCGCTTGGCAGGGAATTCGTGTCACTGGCCGCGGAGTACGCCTACCCGGAGGAGTTCGGGTCGCGACGTCTCATGGTTACCCGGAAGATGAAGGCCCGCATCGAACGGGAACGGGTACCCCGCCGTGCCGATCCCGCCCGTCATCTCAAACTCGGGCCCGGAGGCCTCTCCGACGTCGAATGGACCGTGCAGGTGCTCCAACAGCAGCACGGCCGCCGCGACCCGCGGCTGCGCAACACGTCGACCCTCACGGCGCTCGACGCGCTGCAGGACGTGGGCCTGGTCGAGGCACGAGATGCGCAGTGGTTGCGGGAGGGCTACCGCTTTCTCACCAGCGTCCGCAACCGTCTCTACCTGCTGCGCCAACGCGACGTCGACATCCTTCCCACCTCGACGGCGGTACTCGAGCGGCTCGCACGCAGCCTTGGTTACGGCCGCGGAGGACGCCAGCAGCTCGAGGCTGATTACCTGCGTCACACCCGGCGGGTGCGGCGGGTCACCGAGCGGCTGTTCTACGGCCAGGACCCTGCCGGCGGTGCCGGGTGAGCGGCGCGGACAGCGACGGAAATGGTCCGGTGAGCGGTGCGACGGAGGAGCGCCGCGAGAGGAGCGCCGTGTGCGGCTGAGAGAAGTCGTCGTCGAGGTCGGCGACGTCGCAGCGGCGGTGCGCTTCTACGGCGGGCGAGGCCTCGACCTCGTCAAGCAGGGTCGCTGGGAGGGGGGCGACTACGCCGAGCTCTGCGACCCGGAGGGTGTGAAACTCCTGCTCGTCGAGGGAGAAGGCGGCGTCCGCCTGGCCTTCTCGGTCGCAGATGCGAGGGATGCGCTCGCGTCCGCGGCAGCCGCAGGTGCCACCGTCCAACAACCTGTCACGCCGGGCGGCGGGGGACTGTGGGGCACGGGCGTCGATCCCTGGGGCAATCCGATCGGTTTCTGGAGCCCTGCCCCCGACGACGACCGCTAGGAGCGAATTCGGCTCGACAGCGTGCTTCTGTTTCTGGAGCCGCAACGAATTCATCATCCATTCGCCACGCTCCCGAAACATGAGGGTGACGAGGAAGAAACAGCGCGCCAGTACCTTGCGCGCCGGTCGGGTCGATCCCTTGACGGAACCTCGGCACTCGACCCCTGCATCTGTCCTCATGGGCAGCACCAAAGGAGGAAGCGGTTGCGACATCGACTGGCACGCCTGACCTTGACCTCTGTACTGGCCCTGGGGGCGGTGCTGGGATCGAGTGGAGTCGGTTGGGCCGACAGCACCGGCGCAGAATTCATTCCCGCCACCATCGAGGGGAGCGACGTCAGCGCGAACCTCCTGTGGATCGTCATCGGAGCGATGCTGGTCGTCTTCATGCAGGCCGGGTTCGCGATGGTCGAGACCGGATTCTGCCGGGCCAAGCACGCGGTACACGTCGTGTCGACGAACTTCGCCATCTTCGGTATCGGGTTCGTCGCCTACTTCATCATCGGGTTCGGCCTCATGTTCGGCGCCTATTCGGCTACGATCGGTGCCGATGCTGTCCCCGTCATCGGGACCTACACCGAAGCGTTCGGTAGTTGGCTTGTGAACATCGACGGCTTCGGCGGCCTGCTCTCGTGGGGCGGCCTGGGCCTGTCCGATGCCTACGACGTGGGCATTCTCGCCTTCTTCCTCTACCTCGTGGCCTTCATGGACACGGTCGCGACCATTCCCACCGGCTCGATGGCCGAGCGGTGGAAGTGGAACAGCTTCGTTCTGTGGGGTCTGTTCTGTGGCGCCCTCTACTTCCCCCTCTTCGGAGCTTGGACCTGGGGGGGCGGGTGGCTCGCCCAGCTGGGTAACAACTTCGGGCTCGGGAAGGGCTACGTGGACTTCGCCGGGTCAGGCGTGGTGCACGCAATGGGCGGCGTAGCCGCGTTGGCCGGGGCGATGGTCCTCGGACCCAGGCTTGGCAAGTACGCCAAGGATGGCAGGCCGCGCGCTCTGCCCGGCCACAACATCCCCATGGCCATGCTCGGCACGTTCATCCTCCTGTTTGGATGGTTCGGCTTCAACGCGGCGTCCACCTTCGCCGCCACCGACCCCCGTCTGAGCGTGGTAGCGGCGAACACCGCGATCGCCGCCGCCTTCGGCGCGACCGCTGCCATGCTCTGGCTCATGCTGCGCACCGGCAAGCCGGACCCCACCATGATGGCGAACGGCATGCTCGCCGGACTGGTCGCCATCACCGCCCCGTGCGCTTTCGTCCAGCCTTGGGCCGCGGCCCTCATCGGGCTGATCGCCGGTGTCCTCGTGATCGAGAGCACGTGGTTCATCGAGCGCCGCCTGCGCATCGACGACCCGGTCGGAGCCGTGTCGGTGCACGGGGTCAACGGGATCTGGGGGCTCCTCGCGCTCGGCCTCTTCGCCGACGGCGCGTACGGTGCCGGCTGGAACGGCACCGGCAACGCCATCGCGGAGCCGGTGTCCACCGGCGTCACGGGTCTGCTCTACGGAGACGCGGGACAGTTCGTGGCACAGGTCCTCGGCGCCCTCGTCATCTGCACCGTGATGTTCGCAATCGTCTACGCCTTCTTCAAGATCCAGAACGCCCTCACCACGGACGGCATCCGCTCGAAGGAAGCGGACGAGGTCGCCGGGCTCGACCTTCCGGAGATGGGAGTTCTCGCCTACCCCGAGTTCGCACTCGCGGAGGCTGCGGCTTCTGTCACCGGCCCGTCGTCCCGGCCCTCACCCGCACCTCCTCCGCCTCGGCAACCCGTCAGCGGCGAATCAGCGCGCCTCTGAAGCCGTATACCCCAGGGGGGAGAGG
>JALZEO010000196.1 GCA_030862025.1 Actinomycetota bacterium
CTTCGACGAGACCCAGGTCGCCGCCTTGACAAACCGACCCTCACCGCTCGGCACGAGCATGCCGCTGCCGGCAGGGGTGTGGGTGCCGGGCGGATAGATGAACGTTACGACCGCCACCGATGCGTATGGGATCTTGGCGAGTACGCCAGCTGCAACGGGGGCAGCATCCCGCAGCAAAGCAGCCGCGGCGAACGCTGGGACGGCCAGCACGACCGAATCCGCCTCGATCGGATCGGCATCGACCAGCTCGACGCGGTAACCGCCAGCGTGGGGAAGGACACGACGAGCCGTGGCTGGACGGCGCACCTCCAGCCCGCGCCCCCGCGGCTCGACCTGGCCGCGCCCCCTTGGGTCGACGAGTAGGCGGTCGACAAGTCGACACAGCCCGCCCCGGAGCGTGCGTGAAAGAGGGCCCGCCTCCTGCTCGCCGTTGCTGTCGCGCGCCCGCAGGCCGAGCAGGAGGCTGCGGTGTAACCGGGCCGCCTCCGCAAGTCGTGGCGTTGCGGCGACGACGCTGAGACGATCGACGTCGCCGGCGTACACGCCACCGAGCACCGGATCCACGAGCCGCTCGACGATCTCACGCCCAAGTCGGCTGCCGATCCACCTGCCTACCGACGCGTCCTCGGTCGCGAGCGACCGAGGTAGCACGAGATCGAGTGCCGCACGCGCGGCCCCGATCCTGGTCAACAGCCCTGAGGTCAGCAGCGGGCGGAGTCGCGTGGGTACGCCGAGCATGCTCCCCTCGGGCAACGGGTAGAGCTTTCCGCGCGTCCACACCTGCACCTGCTGGGCCGCGGGTGCCACCATCTCGTCACCCAGCCCCAATCGGTGGCACAGACGTACGGCGTGGTCGGGCACGGTGAGAAACGAGTCAGCGCCCAGTTCGACGCGGACCCCTCCGACCGCGGTGGTTCGCAGCTTGCCCCCTAGCTGGCTCGAGGACTCGATGATGGTGACGTCCGGCGGGCTGTCGGCGGCGCGCAGGTACCAGGCCGTTGCCAAGCCCGCCACCCCACCGCCGACGACGGCCACTCTCGCGGTCACGACCTCTCCCGGCGTCCGTCCGGCAGCGGGCCGCGAAGGGTCGACGGGTCAGCAGGCTCGGCTCGCCTGGACTCGTGCCGGTCAGCGTCGAGCACCACCTCGGCAAGGGTGGCCGTAAAGCTCGGGTCAGCGTTGGGCATGGCCGTGCGATCAAAGGGGATGCCTACCTCATTCGCCACCCGACGCGCCTCGATGTCGAGGTCATAGAGCACTTCCAAGTGGTCGGACACGAAACCGCACGCGCAGGCGATGATCGCATCAATGCTGTCCTCGTCGGCGAGCTCGCGGATTGCCACCGCAACGTCGGGTCCGAGCCAAGGCTCTTGGGTCGCACCCGCGCTCTGCCAGGCGGTGGACCAGCGCGGCAGGTCTATGCGGTCCGCGACTGCCTCCGCGGTCTCGCGTATCTGCCGTGGGTAGGGATCGCCCTGTTCGACGACCCGAGCAGGCAGACTGTGGGCCGTAAACAGGACGTGCGTGCCCGGCTGAACGTCTTCGGGCAGGCGCGCAAGCGCCTCGGCAACTTCCGCCGCGAGGAAGCTCACGTACCCCTCGGCCAGGTGCCACGATTCCACGAAGGTCAGATCCATAACTCCGGCTGCGGCCTGTCTGGCTCGTTCGATGTACTCGCCCACGCTGAGCCGCGAGTAGTGAGGCGCCAGCGCGAGGCCGACGACCCGCTCGATGCCGTCGGTTCGCATGCGACCGAGTGTGTCCTCGATGAAAGGCGGAGCGTGTTTCGAGCCCTGGTAGACGCGGTAGCGACCCGGTGCCCGCTCGTCGAGGCCGCGCTGAATGCCGCTGGCCTGGGCGCGGCTGATGTCCCGCAACGGCGACACCCCACCGATGGCCTCATAGCGACGGGCCAGGTCCGAGAGCTCCTCGGAGGAGGGGCGACGCCCCCGTCTGATGTGGGTGTAGTACGCCCCGATGGCGTTGGCATCGGTGGGGCTGCCATAGTCCATGATGAGCACCCCGACCGGCTCAGGCACCGGGCACCTCCGTCGACGCATGGTGTCGATCAGCCCGCACCGGCCGCACCACCCCCTCGGCGTGGACGAGATCGACGACGCTTGCGAGGATCGCGGGATCCGTCCGCGGCAGCACGCCGTGCCCGAGATTGAACACGTACGAGGGGTGCCCACGGGAACGTGCCAGCACGTCGCGCACTTTGGCTGCCACGAAAGGCCAGGGGGCCAGGCAATGCGCCGGGTCGAGGTTGCCCTGCAGTCCCACGGTCACGCCAACCCGGTCACGGGCAACGTCGAGAGGGACCCGCCAGTCCACTCCGACGACGTCGGCGCCGGCCGCAGCCAGGAGCGGCAGTAGCTCGCCGGTGCCTACCCCGAAGTGGATGCGAGGGACGGCGAGGTCGGCCATTCCCTCGAAGAGGCGTCGACTGGCCGGCAACACGAAGGTCGCGTAGTCATCGACGGTGAGAGCTCCCGCCCACGAGTCGAACACCTGCACGGCGGCAGCGCCGGCCTCGACCTGGGCACGGAGAGCCGCCAGCGAAACGTCCGCGAGACGATCAACTAGCCGCCACCACGTTGCTGCATCTCGGTACATGAGCGCCTTCGTCCGCGCGTGGGTCTTCGAGGGCCCACCTTCGACGAGGTAGCTCGCGAGCGTAAACGGGGCTCCAGCGAATCCGATGAGTGGCACGCGGAGCTCGGCTACGAGGACACGGACGGTCTCGATGACGTGTCGGTAGTCATGGTCGGGATCGAGTGGACGCAGACGCTCGACGTCACCCGCGGCCCGGAACGGCCGGTCCAAGACCGGTCCAACCTCCGGCCGGATCTCGACACCGATCCCGAGCGCGATGAGTGGCGTCATGATGTCGGAAAAGAGCACGGCAGCGTCGACGGCGTAGCGGCGGGTGGGTTGAAGGGTCAGCTCCGCTGCGAGCTCAGGAGTCGCGATCAGCTCCGCCATGCTGTAACGCTCCCGTACCTCGCGGTACTCAGGCAGCGATCGTCCCGCCTGTCGCATGAACCAGACCGGGACATGCTCGTGCGGCTCCCCACGGCAAGCGGCGAGGAAGGGCGCCTGATGCAAGCGGACCTCGAAGTCGGGGTGCGCATACCGTGCCCGAAGCCGCTCCTCGACGCCAGTCGGGACCCTGCCGCCCCCGACGCGATCGTGCAGTGGGCGAGCGCACCGCACCTCCGGTCTCCCGCCCGGATCGAGGAACGGCAGCGTCCGATCGGACTCTCGGGGGCATGGAGGTCCAGTGCTTGCATACTGCCGCGGCCGGAGGGTCGACCATCCGAGGGTGCTGACGAAAGGTCCAGCGATGGCGAGGATCGAGACGATCAACCCCGCCACCGGGGAGACGTTGCGGACCTATGAGGAGTACGACGACGAGCAGCTCGTCTACAAGCTTGCACGGGCATGGACCTTCTACGTTGACGAGTGGCGTCACACGCCGATCGACGAGCGGGCGAAGGTCCTGTCCTCGGCTGCAGAGGTCCTCGACAGGCGGCGCGAGGAGTTCGCGGAGCTGATAACGACGGAGATGGGCAAGCCCATCGCCGCGTCACGCTCGGAGATCGAGAAATGCGCCTGGCTGTGCCGCCACTACGTCGAGCGGGCGGCCCAGTATCTGCAAGCGGAAGAGATCGGATCCGAGGCGGACCGCTCATACGTCCGCTTCGATCCGCTCGGGCCCATCCTCGCGGTGATGCCGTGGAACTTTCCCTTCTGGCAGGCCTTCCGCTTCGCCGTGCCGAACCTTGTCGCCGGCAACGTCGGGCTGCTGAAGCACTCCTCGAACACGACTGGCTGTGGGCTGGCGATCGAGGAGGTGTTCGCGCAGGCTGGGCTGCCTGAAGGGGGCTTCCAGACCCTTGTCATCGGACACGGGAAGGCGGCCGAGGTCATCGGTGACGACCGCATCCGCGGCGCCACGATCACCGGCAGTGATCGAGCCGGGCGTGCGATCGCGTCCACCGCTGGGCAGCACCTGAAGAAGACGGTCCTCGAGCTCGGTGGCTCCGACCCCTGTATCGTCCTCGAGGACGCTGACCTCGACGACGCCGCGGCCGTCGCATGCCAGAGCCGTTATCTCAACTCCGGCCAGAGCTGCATCAACGCGAAGCGGATCATCGTCCTCCGCTCCGTCTATGAGGAGTTCCTGCAGCGCTTCAGGGAGGAGGTCGTGGACCTCGTCGTGGGCGACCCGATGGACGAAGGCACCGAAGTGGGACCGCTCGCCCGCGGAGACCTCCGGGATGTCGTCGCGGACCAGGTCGCCAGGACGCTGCAACACCGCGACGGAGGAACCCTCGTCCTGGGCGGGGAGACGCTGGACCGTCCCGGCTTCTACTACGCACCCACGATCCTGCGCGACGTGAATGCCGAGGCTCCCGCCGCAAAGGAGGAGGTCTTCGGCCCGGTTGCGGCGGTCATGGATGCCGAAGACGAGGAGGTCGCCGTGGCCCTGGCCAACTCGTCGCGCTACGGGCTCGGAGCTGCGGTCTGGACCTCGGACCTCGAACGCGGTCAGCGGCTGGCAGAGCGCATCGAGTCCGGCATGGTGTTCATCAACGAGCTCACGAAGTCCGACCCCCGGCTGCCCTTCGGTGGAGTGAAGGATTCCGGTTACGGTCGGGAGCTTGCCCGCGAGGGCGCCCGTGAGTTCACCAACCACAAGACGGTGTGGGTCAGCCGCCCGGCGACCGCGCAGGGCGGACTCGTCGAGTAGCGCCCGCCCGGGAAGGGCCCGCAGGCCCGGGCGGGTGGGGAGTGCAAGGAACGAGGAGGGAGCCGGCCGTAAGCCGGATTCTGTTCCCGGTCGCCGGGGCTACCGGGTGGCGGCCATCTATCTGGGACGCCGGTTACCCGACGCCTCGTGCGGCCTACCTGGGACGTACCGGGCGGGCCACCCTGTCCCTGCTTGGCCTTGCTCCAGGTGGGGTTTACCGAGCCGCCCGAGTCACCTCGGACGCTGGTGCGCTCTTACCGCACCGTTTCACCCTTACCTGTGCCCGCGGTCGGTTTACGCCTTTCGGCATACTTCCCGCTCGCAGGCTTCAGGCGGTCTGCTTTCTGTGGCACTGTCCGCGCGTCGCCGCGCCTGGGCGTTACCCAGCACCCTGCCCTGCGGAGTCCGGACTTTCCTCGGCGCCGGTCGCGGGCTGTGCCCACGCGCCGTCGCCGCGGTCGCCTGGCCGACTCCCTCCCCGTAAGGATACGTCGTGATGAACGTCGAAAGGGGCTGGTTCCTTCCGCCAACAGCTTCTGCGAGGATGTGACCATGTCCGCGCAGGTCGAGCCCACCGCCATGACCCCGAAGCCGATCGCGTGGATGGACGGACGGGTGGTACCCGCGGCCGAGGCGACCGTCCCGCTGCTCGACGACGGCTTCTTGCGCGGTGATGCCGTCTTTGAGGCGGTGCTCGTGCGCCGGGGCCGTACCCACGCGCTGGATGCCCATCTCGCGCGCTTACGTCGCTCGGCGAAGACCATGGGGATCCGCCTGCCGGTGCTGCGCCAGGTCGTGGCTGATCTGCTCGCGGCTTGGGGGGATCGGGACGGGTCGCTGAAGCTCATCGTCACCCGGGATGGGACGGTACGGGGAATCCTGAACCGGCCCGTCTGGCCCGACAGCATCGCCCTGGAACCGGTCGACCTCCCATGGGCGAACGCCCTGACCGGCACCAAGACCCTCTCGTACGCAGTGAACTCGTGGGCTAGTAGACAGGCCCGGCTCGCGCACAGCGACGACGCACTCGTCACCAGCGACGGCATCGTGCTCGAGGTGCCGACGGCAGCGTTCGCGTGGGTCCGGGAGGGGATGATCCACGCACCCGACTGGACGCAGCTGCCGATCCTCGACTCGATCACGCTGTCCGAGCTGCGCAAGGTCGTCGACCTCAAGCTGGGCGTCTATCGGCTCGATGAGGTCCTCTCGGCCGATGAGGCATTCGTCGTGTCGGCGACGCGGCCCGTCCTGCCGGTCCACGCCATAGGCGACGCCGAGTTCAACGCCCCCGGCACAGTGACTGCCACGACACGAGCAGCGTTCGCAGCCCACATCGACTCCAACCTCGACCCGCTGCCGTAGTTGGGCCGTCTGCCTTCCGCGCCCGTTTGTCATATGTCACCGGGGGTACGACCAAGCGAACGGCCCCCTGCGTTTCCACCTGCCGCTACTCGTCGTAGTGT
>JALZEO010000201.1 GCA_030862025.1 Actinomycetota bacterium
GTTGTCCTGGGTGGCGGAAACTCCGTAGACGCGGATCAGCTCCGAACAGCGCTCGCTGCGTCGGGCGGTGCAGACAACCTGACCTGGCTCGAGCCAACCGGAACGCAACAGTCCGGACAGGAGTGCCTCGCCCATGCGTCCGGTGCCGATGATGGCGAGGGTGCCGTCCACGGGTTGCCTCTCGTCCTGTGCGTGGATGGCAGTATCGGTCGTAGGGTGCCCAGGTGCGACCTTCGGACGGCACGGCGACCAATCGGCTGGATCTCCCCCGATGACCTTTGAGGCATAGCCTGTTTGGTATAGCCTCTACGCTATGGGCAAAGACGGACCAGCGCAGGTGCCTCTGGTTCCGGATTCGGGCCAGCCCTCGGGCGGGAGGGCTGGTCTTTCGCCCTTCCCGGGCTTCCGAGAGATGGCCGAGCGTCGGCGGCGGGTCATCGGCCAACTCGTGGCGGAGCGTCACGAGCAGGGCCTGTCGCAGACCGTAGTGGCAGCTCGAATGGGAACGTCACAGTCGGTGGTTGCCCGCGTGGAGTCAGGCGACAACGACGTGCGGCTGTCGACACTGGAGCGCTACGCCGCTGCCCTCGGGCTCCGACTCGACTGGGAGCTGCGGGGCGAGTGAGGAGGTAGCTGTGAATGGCATGTGCGGTCCCTGGCCACCCCCTCCTCCGGAACGCCCGGAGATTCCACCGCCCTGGACACCAGACCAACCGCCTGAGACACCTTGGCTGCCTCGCCCACACCCCTCACCCCCGCAAGTCCCACTGGTTCCCGGACCGGATGACTTTCGCAACGAGAGGGAACTGCTGCTCGGCTCGCTGCTGAAACGGCGGATCGTCCTCGTCACCGGACTGTTGACGGAGCAACTCGCCACCACGGCCGCCGCGCAGATCATGACGCTCGACGCCGAGGACGGCGAGCCGTTGGAGTTGCACATCGCCAGCCCCGACGGTGATCTCGGCGCCGCTCTCATGCTCGCCGATACCGTCGGCCTCGCGACGGCGCCTGTAACCGCCCACTGTCGGGGCGCCCTCGGCGGGCCCGCGCTTGCGCCCTTCGCCGCAGCGCAACGACGCCTCGCTTCACCGCGCGCCACATTCCGGATGATCGAGCCACGCACGAGTCTCAGCGGGCGTGTCGACGAAATCGCCGCTGAGGCAGCAGCCCTCCGCCAACAGCTCACCAACCTGCACGCCTTGCTGGCCCGCACGACCGGCCAACTGGCGCACAGGATCGCTGCAGACATGGAAAAGGGCCTGATACTCAGCGCGGATGAGGCGCGGAACTACGGCCTCGTACATGCGATAGCGGGGGGAGGCGCGAACTCGAGGGCTCCCGTCACCGACACCTAGGCTTCGCATACGCGACCAGGTTCGGAGAGCTGCTCAGCATTCGCTGCAGTCGGCGTCATTGCTGGTGCGCGCCTGCAGGTTGCCGCCGATGATGACACCGTCGACGTCGAGGACGACTTTCCCGTCTTCGTCTCGGACGAGGAGGTCCGCAGTGTCATTTCCGATTCCCGGTTCCCCACCATCCGTTCCGACGCTCGGAACATCGCGCGGCCGCCAGCATCCTCGGATCTTTCACCGCTTCCGGCGCTAATTTCGTCGGCCCGCCAGGGCACGTACGAAGAAGAGGAGGTTCGCCGGCCGCTCCGCCAATCGGCGCATGAAGTACGGGTACCACTCCGATCCGAACGGGATATAGACCCGGAGGCGATAGCCGTCAGCAACGAGCTGGCGCTGGAGGGCCTCCGCCACCCCGTACAGCATTTGAAACTCGAACTCTGACGGTTCGCGGCCGTACCGTCTGGCGAGGTTCTTGGCGTGATGGACGAGCCGCCTGTCGTGGGTGGCGAGGCGTGGGTAGACCCCGCCGCTCAGGAGCATGTCACTGAGCCGCGCGTAGGCCGCGTCGACTTCGGCCTTCTTCTGGTAGGCCACCTCGGGCGACTCGGCGTATGCGCCCTTGCAGAGCCGCAAGGAAGCCCCCGCGGCGGTGAGCTTGGCGACGTCGTCCGGTGTGCGGTAGAGGTAACTCTGCACCGCGCAGCCGACATTGCCATGGCCCAGCGCCCGCAGCGCGAGCACGAGATCCACCGTAGCTTGCGTGTAGCTTGAGTTCTCCATGTCAACCGTGACATCGGAACCCACGGCGGCAGCAGCAGCGCAGACGTCAGTCACGAGGTGGCGGCAGAGGTCGGGATCGATCCCGAGTCCGAGCTGCGTGAGCTTCACCGAGATCGATCCTTCGATGCCCGCTGCCGCCATACGCGCGAGCGTCTCGCGATAGGTCTTCGCTGCGGCATGTGCGATGCTCGGGTCGTGGACCGCCTCACCGAGGGCGTCGAGGCTCACGGACGCGCCACGGGTATTGAGGCGACGAGATACGGCCAGGGCATCGTCGAGGGTCTCGCCGGCGACGAATCGCATCGCCACAGCTCGGGCCCCCGGTAACCGGGATGCAGTGCGCTGGAGCAGTCGGCTGTTGGACGCGGCGATGAGCGCCCGGCGCAGCACGCGGCTCTCCTCGGCCGTAGTCCCTTCGAGGATAGCGCGGCCGGACCTACGCTCGGGGCTGGCAGGCAGATGGCCCCTGTGGCGAGGAGCTCTCACAGCCTTGCGGGACCTCGCCGAAGGATGAAGCCTGGATCAAGATGAGGAGATCGGGTTCGGCGGGAGGCCCACCTGCTCCCGCCAGCGCTGCTCGACCTCGACATAGCCGGCAAAACCGCGTCGAAGCAGCGTGAAGTACACCTCGTCGACCACGGTGAGGACTGCTCCGAGGAGTCGATCGAAGCTGTCGGGGTCGAGGACTGCGAGAGGTACCTGGCCGGTCACAAGAACCTCGCCTACCTCGTCGAGGGCAAAGTGGACCGGCTGGGCGTACTGGTTGCGCTCGAGGAGGAAGCGGTAGACCTCTGCGTGGCCCTCGTCGAGAGCACCGCACAAGAAGGCACGGAGGTGCAGGGACCGCTCGGAAAGGCGCAGCAGAACGGGAACGCTCCGCTTCCGCTCGCCGGAGAGCGCCGTCAGCCAGACATCCGGGGCCACCTGGTCGGCAGCCAGACCGGCTTCAGCCAGACCCTCGAGCACGATCCGGCGCCCCGCTTCCCGCTCACTCGCGGACACAATGACCTCATTTCGCCTTATTTGGTCTTCACGCGCTGACACCTTCCGCGGAGTCTCGTGTCTGCGAAACCTCCTCGTAGACGGCGAGGAGGCCCTCGACGGTTCGATCCCACGTGGCTCGTGACGCGCGGTGGAGCGCGGACGCCTGGGCGCGCACGTATCGCGCCGGGCCCTCGAGATAGTCGAGTACCGCAGCCGCATAGTCGGCCGGGTCGTGACCGGTCACGAGCGATCCGCCGCCGCCGCCGACAACCGCGCGCAGGCCTCCCACGTCGGCGGCGACAACGGGAGTAGCGCACGCCTGCGCCTCGAGGGCAACGAGTCCGAAGCTCTCGCTGTGGCTCGGCACGAGTACCACGGCCGCCGCCCGGTAGAGATCGGCGAGCTCAAGCTGCGGACGAGCGGGCCCAACTGCGACCGCGTCGGCGACTCCGAGCTGCTCTGCCAGGTTCCGAAGCTCGTCCGGACCACAACGACCCGCGCTGCTCCCCGATACTCCACCCACCACGAGCAGACGTGCGTCGGGCACCTTCAGCCGAACGTTGGCGAGTGCCCGCACCGCGACGTCGGGCGACTTCAAGGACTGGAGACGTCCGACGAAGAGCAGCAGGGGCCCGTCACCCGGCGGCGCGTCGAGAGGCTTGGTGGCTGGCCCGGGGTGGAAGACGTCGAGGTCGACACCGGGCGGTACGACCGCCAGACGCGTGCCCGAGATGCCGTAGGCGCCGTGGAGCAGGCTCGCCTCGCTGCAGACCGATACGACGATGCGGTCGGCCTCCTCGACCAACCGCTCCTCGGCGAGAAGGCGGACGACCGGCTCGGGCTCGTCGCCGGGAGCCAGCGCAGCGTTCTTGACGCGTGCGAGTGTGTGAAACGACTGCACGAGAGGGACGTGCCAGCGTCGGCGCAGCTGGCGGCCAACCCAGCCCGAGAGCCAGTAGTGGGCATGGACGACGTCGTAACCGCGCTCCCGACCGTAGTTGGCCAGGTGGGCCTCGAGCGCGAGCAGAAAAGCGCAGAGGTGGTTGGCCAGCGCATCCTTCGGGAGTTGCGCACGCGGACCGGCCTCGATGTGATGCACCTCGAAGCGCTCGTCAACCTGCAAGATCGGAGGATCTGTCAGGCGCGTGGCGCGAGTGAAGACGTCGACCTGGATGCCTCGAGCTGCGAGTCGCCGTGCGACCTCCAGTACGTAGACGTTCAATCCCCCACCGTCTCCCGTCCCCGGCTGGTCGAGCGGCGAGGTATGGAGGGAGATGATCGCCACTCGTCGCACCGGAGCAGCGGCCATGGAGGTCATGCGGGCGCCACGACGAGACGCTGGACGCCCCGATCCTCGGCCCCGTAACGATACTTGTAGGGCTCGTCACCTCTGAGCAGGTCGAACACCCCGAACCCGTCCTCGCCAGCGATGCGGATGAGCTCCGCGAGCAGCACCATGCCTGGGGCGAGGGGTCGCAGCTCCAGTTCGAAGGCTGAGTTGTACAGCCCCCACTCACTGCCGTGGGTGAGGGAGACGCTGATCGCCCCGGGACGTCCTTCGACGTCGAGGCGGTGGACCCGCAGCGTGCGCTCGGGTCCGAACTCGGCCGCAAGCGACTGGAAGAAGGCGTACATGGAATCGTCAACGAAAAAGCGGCTCTTTTCCCCGCCAGCGGCACGGTTCAGCGTAAAGAACTCGTCGATTGCAGCTGAAAGCTCGTGTACGTCGACGGCCACGAGCTTCGCGACCCCCGCCTCACGCGAGAGCTTGCGGGCCTTACGGCGAATCTCGTGCCGTTGCTTGCTCGTCAATCGTGCGAGGTAGCCCTCCCAGCCCCCTGCCAGGTCTATGCGAGGACAGACGTCCTCCCTTCGGGGTCCGTTTACGCTCATGCCCCCGCCGCTGGCCCGCTCGGCGATGAGTTGATGCCAACCGGCGTCATCCGCAAGGCCAGCAGCGAGGAGCTCGTCCCAGTCCCTCTCGGCCTCGAGTTCGTCGAACCACACGTCGACGACGTCGGACCGGTGCTCGGGCCGACTCACGGGACCGAGGTAGTCGGTGACGTGGTAACCACCAGCAAAGTGAACGATGCGCCGACCGTCGGAGGTCACCTCACGAACCTCGGGCACGACCCCGATCAGCTCGCCGCTGTCGTGCAGGAAGCGAAGTCGGAGGTCCCAGTGGCACAGGTGGCGGCACCACAGGCGCAGGAAACGGGCGCCATGGAAGAGCGACGCGGAGGGATCCGAGGCGACGAGTGCTTCCCACCTGTCAGCCAGTCTTCCGGTGGGAAAACTCTCCTCGGTTTGGACCTCCAGCACGGCATGCTCCATCGAGGCGAGCCACGAGAGTCGGGGGCGAGGCGCTCGCCCCGGGGCCCCGCGAGCCTAGCGGCCCGCCCAGCCGGGCCTGCCGCCCATGATCGGGGCGCCCCGAATCACAGGCCCTCCAGCCGGGAATGCGCCTGGGCCTCGGAGTCAGGTAGGAGACGCCTGCCGCTCCGGGCCCGTCATGGGTGAGGTCTCGCCAGCGCGGGGCAGCTCACCTTCTCCACGGTCGATCTCTCCGGCCGGTCGAGTCGGGGTTGGTTCCATCGCTGCCATGGCATCGCGCCAATCCATCTTGATCGAGGGCCTGCCCGCCTCGTTTTCGCGGCGGAACGAGCAGTAGATCTCGAGTAGCGCAGCCCGTTGCCGTTCGTTCAACGACGCGTCCCGCAGGATCGCGATCTCGAGGTCGGCCAGCTCCTCGCGCTCCTCGAGGATTCCCGCCTTGACGTAGAGGCTTTCCGCGGAGATCTTCAGCGCCTTCGCGATGGCCTGGAGAATTTCTGCTGATGGCTTACGCAGCCCACGCTCAATCTGACTGAGGTAGGGGTTGGATACCCCAGCCAGCTTCGCCAAGTGGCGTAGCGAGTACTCCCCCCGCTTGCGCTGTTCGCGGATGTAGCTACCGAGCTCGCGCAGCTTCGTCGCTGTGGGTGAGCCGGTGACCGCGTCTTTGCCCGTCTTCTTGGGTGCTTCGCCAGCGCCCCCATGCTCGTCTGCGGCCAGGTTCGCTCCTCCAGCTCGGCCCGGGGTTCACCTCCACCCCACCGCCCGTCTCTTCGAGCTGCGGAAGCAGGAACATTGGAGGCTATCGACCGCGCGGAAATCTCCGCAAGCGCAGCGCGGCTATCGCGCTTCGACTCTCCTCCATGGGGAGCCAGCCCCAGATCGCCGCCCATGCAAGCCCATCGATGATCTACGCCTGCCGGGGGAGCACCTCCGTAACGCTCGCCTCCCCGCGTTGGTACCGGCGGGTCAGCTCTTCTTGGAGCGCGTCGAGACGGTCAAACAGCTGGCGCCGCAACTCGGACAGCTCACGCTCCTTTTCCGCCAGGAGGTGGACCATCTCGCTGAGCTCCTCGGTCGACTTCTCCTCGAGCAGCGCAAGGGTGTGCTCCTCCACCAGGCGCTCCACCTCGCGCCGCTGGTGGTGGACCGACGGGACGAGGATGCGGGGCACTCGGGGGCGTAGCGGGCGTGCGGGTACGTCGTCGCTGAGGATCTGGGGCAGGGCGTCGAGCAGCGACTGCAGGTCACCGTTCGTGCCGCTCTCTTGTCGGCGAATCGCCTCGGCCCGCAGGATGTCGAGCTTTCCTTGCAACATTCTGCGAGCAAACGAGACCCCGCCCTCCTCCTCCGCGCACTCATCCCGCATGGCCCGGATTTCGTCGGTGGATCGCCCCGCGAGGTCGTCGAGATAGCCGGGCGCGAGGATGCGGTCCAATCGGCGTCGTCCGATCAAGATCGGTTCCTGTCTTCGTGGCCAGCGAGAGGATGGCATGCCCCTCGTGTTCGTCCCCGCTGGCTGGTCGAGCGCAACCTCTTGGGCCTCAGCCCTCCTGCTCTTGGTAACGCCTCCGGCACTCTTCCAGAAGGCCGAGAGCATCCTCCTTCTCGGACCACCCCTCGACGCGAGAGAACTTCTGTTCGAGGTCCTTGTAGATGCTGAAGAAGTGTTG
>JALZEO010000211.1 GCA_030862025.1 Actinomycetota bacterium
GAGCAGCACGGGGATCAGGTGGCGCGCTGGTTCGGGGTGAAGTTGACCGTCCCCCGCGTCCCATTTCCCCGGGTGACGCTCCTCGAGGCCAAGAAGATCGTGGAGGCAACCGGCTGGCCGGTGGGCCGGGAGGAAGACGACCTCGACGCCGAGGGTGAGCGTCGGCTCGCCCAGCATGTGGCCCGAGAACACGGCCACGAATTCGTCTTCGTCACCGACTACCCGGAACGGTCGCGCCCCTTCTACCACATGCGCTGCGACGAGCATCCCGTCGCGACGAGAAGCTTCGATCTCCTGTGGAAGGGTCTCGAGATCACGAGTGGCGCCCAGCGCGAGCACCGCCACGACCGTCTTGTGCGCCAGGCAGAGTCGCGGGGCGTACCCGTCGAACCCATCCGACAGTACCTGGAGTTCTTCAAGTTCGGCTGTCCGCCCCACGGCGGCTTCGGCCTCGGGCTCACCCGACTGCTCATGAGCCTGCTCGAGCTCCCCGACGTTCGGGAGGTGACCTATCTGTTCCGGGGACCGGACCGCATCACTCCATGAGGAGGGGTCGTCCCCGGGTGACCGTTCGCGGCACGGCCAGAGTGCTCCATGTTGCACTGGACAGACCCTTGCCGAGAGGTCAGCCCGCGGGCCCGGGCGGGGGGACGCACAGCCCAGCCAGGAGGTAGCCCTCAACCACGGCGAACCTGCCCTCGAGTGGGAGGAGAGGGAGCCCCTGGAGCCGGAAGCGGTCGTCGACCACAGCCCGGTAGCGGGAGCGGAACAGGTCGACCTCGACGACGACGTCTTGGAAGTCGAGAACCCAGCGTGTGGCGGGAAACAGGCACTTGTGCACGCATTCCTTCACGCAGAAGGCGACCTTGCCTCTGTAGGCCTCGAGGTCGTGCTGTGGTCTGATGCAGGTCCGCTCGGAGTCGGTGAGGACGAGTCGCTCGACGTTGGGAGCCAGAGGCGGCTCGAGTCGCTCGACGTCAAGCCCCAGCCCCCATGCCTCTTCAGCCCGGGCCACCACCGCGCCGGCCAGGTCGCCAGCGTGGGAGATGCTTCCCACCACCCCCGGCGGCCACAGCGGCTCGCCCGCACTGCCCCTCCCCACTGGCTGGCCCTCGTAACCGATGGTCCGCAGGGCCGCGTGGGCGCAGGCCCTCCCGGCCGTGAACTGGTAGCGACGTGCGGCAACGGAGCGGGTAACGGCCGTCTGCTCTTCAGAGTGGAGGGAGGAGGCTGTCCCGGCGCTGATCGGCGCGAACGCCCCGGCCACGAACGGGGGGAAGAGCTGTGCGAGGACGCCGTCCGGGAGCGGGGATCTGCGGGGGCACACTTCGGTCGCTGCTGCCATGGCATCCTCCCAGAAATCCAGATGGTATGCGGCTCATGCGAATGCAGCCGGTCACCGTCGCCTTGCTCCACGTGCCCGCCGGCGGCCTATCCATTTGTATATGTATGAAACATTTATTGATGCTCGCCAGCGTGGGCTGTACACGTTGTAGCGCCGTGGTTTGGGCGAAGGGCACGGCTTCAGGCATGAGATTGCGGCGAGCGGTCCAACCTTCGGGGACCGCCTCTCGACGTGCACGAACCCGCCAGGAGAACTGATCTTGCCAGCCCGTGAATGCGCCGCGTGGCGCGTCATGCCATGACACCGATCGAACAGGTGCCTTCCGCTCCCTCGGCCGTGAAGCCGTTGCTGGCTCCGACCTTGCAGGCCGCGTGCGAACGGTGGGCCGACCGTACGGCCGTCGTGCATAACGGCCGGAGGCTGAGCTACGCGGAGCTGTGGCAACGCGTCAACGGCCTGGCTGCCACCTATCACGCGCTGGGGATCCGGCCCGGGGACCGCATCGTGTCCCAGCTCCCCACCTGCCCTGAGCACCTCATCGCCATCCACGCAGCCTGGGCGTGCGGGGCGATCCATGTCGGCGCCGACAAGGACCTGACCGGCCCGGAGCTCACGGCGCTGGTCGAGCGCACCGAGGCAGCCGCGGTGGTGTTCCAGCCTCCACCTGGTACAGAAGACCCGATCGCCCCGCTGCGGGCGGTCACCGCGGTCCGCCCCGGGATCGTGGCAATCGTCCACGGGGATCACGCGGAAGCCCCAGCACTCTCGCTGTCGGCACTGCTCGACTCCCCCCCTCGGAACCCACCTCCTCCCCCGCCGCCGGCCCCCCGGGACACCGACCTTCTCCTGTTGACCTCCGGCACCACGGGCCGCCCCAAGGCCGTGATGGAGACGTTGCCGGCGCTGTGGGCGAAGGTGGCCTTCTTTGCCGACGCCCTCGCACCCGGACCTCACGACGTGCACCTCATGTACCTGCCCATCTGCCACGCCTTCGGTCTGAAGCTGTCCCTCATGGCCCTGGCGAGCGGAGGGCGGCTCGTGCTCCTCGATCGCTTCTCGCCGCAGGAGGCCCTCCGTCTCGTGAGTGACGAGCAGGTCACCGTCCTGCCCGGCAGCCCGACCCACCTGACGCTCCTCCTCGAAGCGCTCGATCCCTCCCGGCACCTGACCACCAGCCTGCGATGGGTCGTAACCGCCGCCGCTCCTCTTCCTCCGGACGTGCTCGAACAGGTCTACGCGCGGCTGGGGGTGGAAGTGCTGTTCGTGTACGGATGCAGCGAGGGCTTCGTCACCTTGACCTCCGACCGCGAGGAGATACGCCGCGGCTCGGTGGGGCGGACCGTGTTCCGAGGGCCGGAGGGGACACCGCCCAATGGTGCCCTAGCCATACTGGACGTTGACGACGACCGCCGCCTGCCCCCAGAGGAGGTGGGCGTGATCGCTTTTGGAGCTTCCCGTCCCGTGCGCTACTGGGGACAACAGGCGGTCGCCACGGACGGCTGGTACCGGACCGGGGACCTGGGCTGGGTCGACGAGGACGGGCGCCTGTTCGTCACCGGTCGTCTGAAGGACGTGGTGAACCGAGGCGGGCTGAAGGTGTCGCCGAGCGAGGTCGAGGCGGCGCTTGCACACCACCCCGGCGTGGCAGACTGCGCCGTCATCCCCACCCCCGACCCCGTCCTCGGAGAGGCCATCTGCGCCTGCATCGTGCCCGCGGACCCCCACCCACCGAGCCTGATCGAGCTGCGTTCGTACCTGGGGGCGAGCCTGGCCCGTCACAAGCTCCCGGACGAGCTGTGCGTGGTGGACATGATTCCCCGTTCGAAGGTGGGCAAGCTGGACCGGGATGCGCTGAGAGCTGCGGTCCTGGAGGCACAGGCTCCAAGGGAACGGTTCCGGGAGAGGCCGGGGGCTGCCGTCACCCCATCGCGCGCGTGACCCAGACTGCCCCCGCGAGACTCGATCCCGCCGAAGGCCCGGCGGCAGGGGCAGATGCGTCCGGCGCCTCCACCATCCCTGAGCGAAGGGCCTGGGCAAGAACCGCCACTCGCCGTTCGAGGATCCTCTCTTACGCCCTGACGGTGTTCCTGCTCATCTCGCTGAACTTCTTCCTGCCTCGGACCATGCCCGGCGACCCGATCTCAGGATTGCTGGCTCGAGGCTCGGTCGACTATGTGAGTGACGACGCCCTCCGAGACTCGCTCGCCGACTACTACGGGCTCGACCGCCCCCTGCCAGCGCAATACGTCAGTTACCTCGGTGGCCTGGTGCGCGGCGATCTCGGTGTCTCCATCGGCTACAACGTGCCGGTGTCGAGACTGCTTGCCGAGCGACTGCCGTGGACCGTGCTCCTCATCTCGACCTCAATGACCTTGGCCGTTGGAGCGGGGGTCCTCGCCGGGGTGCACTCCGGATGGCGGCGGGGGCGGGCGATGGATCGGGGCCTGCTCGCTTTCTTCCTCGGAGTGCCGAACTTCCCGGTGTTCTTCGTGGGGTCGTTGGCGCTCATCATCTTCGCCGTCAAGCTTGACTTGGTACCGCTGGCCGGGGCGGTCACGCCGTTCACGGACTTCGGTCCGCTGCGCCGCGCCCTCGACATCATCCACCACCTCGTGATGCCGGCCTCTCTCATGGCCCTGGAGTTCGTCTCGCTGCAATACCTCACGATGCGGGCGGGGATGGTCAGCGAACTGGGATCGGACTACCTGCTGCTGGGAAGGGCCAAGGGCCTGAGCGAACGGAGGCTGAAGTACGCCTACGCGGCCCGCAACGCGCTCTTGCCAGCACTCACGGTGATCGGTGTACAGCTCAGCTACGCCGTAGCGGCCGCCATCTTCATCGAACGCATCTTCGCCTACCCGGGTGTGGGTCTGCTTCTGTTCGAAGCGGCCGGAGTGCGCGACTACCCAGCACTGCAGGGCTGCTTCCTCGTCATCACCATCATGGTCGTGGGAGCGAACTTCGTCGTCGATACGCTTTACGCCCGCCTCGACCCGAGAACGGTCCAGTGAGCGGCGCTCCGCAGGAGCGGCAGTCGACCCTCCTCTTCGTCGGGGGATGCATCGTGGCCGTCCTCGCCGTCGTCGCCGTGCTAGCGCCGGTTCTCGCTCCCTACGACCCCCGGGCGCTAACGGGAGACTCACTCCAGGCCCCGTCGCTGCGCCACCTGCTGGGCACGAACGACGTCGGTCGCGACATCTTCTCTGAGCTCATCTGGGGCGCCCGCACGTCGCTCATCGTCGCGCTGGGCGCGTCGGTCGTGGCCATCGCGGTCGGTGTGGCAGTGGGCGTGGGGGCGGGCCTTATCGGTGGCTCCGTCGACTTCTTTGCCATGCGTGCGGTTGACGTGCTCATGGCCGTGCCCGTGCTGCCGCTGCTCATCCTCGTCGCCGCCCTCGCCGGACCGAGCCGGGCCACCGTGATCGTCGTCATCGGCCTGCTCGGTTGGCCCCAGATCGCCCGGATCATCCGCAGCCAGACGCTAAGCCTCCGCCAGCGCGGGTTCGTGCAGGTGTCCCGAAGCTTCGGAAGCCCCGCCTACGTCGCGCGCCTTCACCTGGTCCCCGCCCTCAGTCCGGTGATCGTGGCGAACTTCGTCTACATCGCCGCCACCACCGTGCTGCTCGAGGCCGGCCTCGCCTTCCTCGGGCTGGGTGACCCTCTCGCCGTCAGCTGGGGTCAGATGCTCTACCGGGCGCTGCTGTATCCGGGCCTGTACTTCAGCGCCCTGTGGATCTGGTGGCTCATCCCCGCGGGCCTGGCGATCACCCTGGCCGTGCTCGGCTTCACGTTCCTCGGCGTCGGGCTCGAACCGCGTTTCAACCCCCGCTGGAGCCGGGGCCTGTGAACCCCCTCCTCGAGGTAACGGACCTACGCGTGCGATACGAAGGCGGGGTCGACGCCGTGCGCGGGGTGAGCTTCTCGCTGGAGATGGGCGACTCGCTGGCCGTGGTCGGCGAGAGCGGCTCGGGCAAGACCAGCCTCGCGCTGTGCCTGGCCGGTCTCGTGCAGCCCCCCCTGACCCAGGGCAGCGTGCGCCTCGTCGGCCAGGAGATGCTCGGGGCGTCACCCGAGCTGCTGCGCTCCTTGCGGTGGTCCACCGTGGCCATCGCCCTGCAGGGTGCGCCGTTCAACCCCGTGGTCACCGTCGGTGACCAGGTGGCCGAACCGCTGCGCGAACGTCTCGGGCTGACCCGCGACAAAGCGCGGCGACAGGCCGAGGAGCTGGCCATCGAGGTGAGTCTCGACCCCGACGTCCTCGCCCGTCATCCCCACCAGCTGTCTGGGGGCGAGCGACGCCGCGCCACCCTGGCCATGGTGCTAGCTCTCGACCCCGAGCTCGTCGTCCTCGACGAGCCCACCGCCGGGCTCGACCCCGCCACCAGCCGCGATCTCATGCAACGAGTTGCCGCGCTGGCCGCGGCCCGGGGCTTCGCGCTCGTCGTGGTCTCCCACGACCTGGCCCACGCGACCCGCCTAACGCGGCGAACCATGGTCATCTACGCGGGCGAGGCCATGGAGGTGGGACCTACAGCTCGGGTCGTCGGGGAACCGACTCATCCTTACAGCTGGGCCCTGATCGGGGCCTACCCCGTGATGACGACCACGAAGGATCTGCGCCCGATTCGGGGCACGCCACCCGACCCCCGCGCAGTGCCCGCCGGCTGCCCCTACCACCCGCGGTGCACACAGGCCGAGTCCGTCTGCGTCGAGCGTCGCCCCCCCTTCGTCTCCTCGCGCGGCCGGCAGGTGCTCTGCCACTTCGGCGGTCTGAAGACGCTCCTAGAGGCTCGAGAGATCCGCAAGACCTTCCACGGGCCCCGTCGCGAGATCGCCGCACTGCGGGGCGTGTCTCTATGCGTGCAGGAGGGCGAGTCGGTAGGCATCGTGGGACCTTCAGGTAGTGGCAAGTCGACCCTCGCCCGCATCATCGCTGGCCATCTCGCCCCTGATGCCGGCCAAGTTCTCGTCGAGGACGCCCCGCTATCCACGTCCTGGCGCAAACAGGCCCGCATGGTCCGCCGACGCATCCAGCTCGTCCTGCAGGACCCGTGGGACGCGCTCTCGCCCCGCCTCACCGTCGAGCAGCTCGTGAGGGAGCCCCTCGACCTCCTCGACGGGGACGGAGAGAACCGCCACCAGAAGGTGGGTGAGGTGTTGGAGGACGTCGGGCTGCCCTCGTCAGGAGGGTTCCTGCTGGCGCGGTCCCATGAGTTGTCGGCAGGCCAGCTGCAGCGTGTGGCCCTGGCCCGGGCGCTCGTAGCCGAACCGAAGCTGCTCGTGGCCGACGAACCCACGGCCATGCTCGATGCCTCGGAGCAGGCCCGACTACTCGTCACCTTGCGCGAGCGACAGGTCGAGATGGGGCTGGGGCTCGTCCTCATCTCCCACGACATCGCGGTGGTACGAAAGGTGACCGATCGCATCGTGATCCTCGACGCCGGGCTCATCGTCGAGGAGGGGCCGTCCAACCTGGTCTCCTCCTCACCCCGCAGTCCCACGGGGTCCCGCCTGGTCGCGGCCGCCCCCGCCTTTGAGATAGCGGACGAAAATGAGGACCGCCGGCTGGTGGGGGAAGACGGGAGCGGCTGATGGAGCTAGACAGGCGGACCTTCCTGAAAGGGGCCGTGGGCGCCACTGGCGGACTGCTGCTACCGGCGTGCAACCGTGATCAGCGGCAGCCCTTCGACACGGGCAGGGCCGCCCCAGCGGACCAGCGGATCACATTGCGCATCGCGGGCGGGCCGTTCGGGTTTCCCTCGCCGTTCGCCTACGTCGGCGGACCCGGGTACGTCCGGCTGAGCTTCATCTACGACACGCTGCTCTGGACCGACGCCAGCGGCGAACTTCTACCTTGGCTCGCGTCTCGTTACGAGCGCTCCGCCGACGGTCTGACCTACACCTTCGAGCTACGCGACGCCCGCTGGCACGACGGGCAGCCGGTGACGCCTGCGGACGTTGCCTTTACGTTCGAATACTTCGACCGACAGGTCCTCTCGCCCCTCATCGTCGCCCGCCCTGACGGAGTCGCTCGCGTCACGCCGACCGGCGAGCGGACGGTCGAGATCCAGCTCGAGAGGCCCATGGTGACCTTCCTGCGACAGATGGCGGGAGGGGTGCCCATCATCCCCAGGCACATCTGGTCGGGAGTCAGCGATCCCGTCAAAGCCCAGGACCCCCAGCTCCTGGTCGGCTCGGGGCCCTATCGCCTCGAGTCGCATTCCCCGGAGCAGGGCTCCTACCTCTTCGTCGCGAACGACGACTTCTTTCTCGGTCCGCCGTTCGTGCAGCGCATCGAGATGGTCCCCGTAGAAGACGAGCTGAGGGCCCTCCTGGCCGGGGACATCGACGGTGGCTTCGCTCCGTTCGACGGGGCTGGCCCCAACGCCCTCGCCCCCTTCCGCAACAACCCCTCCTTCGAGGTCATCGAGCAGGAAGCTGGCTTGGCCTTCCCTCTGTACTGGGACCTCGACCCCGCCGGCCCCTTTGCCGACAAGCGCGTCCGCCAGGCGATAGCCCACGCCATCGACCGCAACGACATCGTCCGGCGCCTGTTCGGCGGGAACGCCACGCCCGGCAACCCGGGGTTCCTGCCTCCGACGCACAACTTCCACGTCGAGGTCGAGCAGTACCCGTTCGACCTGGACACCGCCAACCGCCTCCTCGACGAGGCCGGTTACTCCCGGGGGGAGGGCGGGGTTCGGCGGCGGCCGGGCGGGGAGCCGCTGCGCTTCGGCCTGACGATCGGCGTCACCGTGCCCCCCGCGCTCATCGACCTGATCGTCGCGAGTTTGCGGCAGGTGGGACTGGAGATCGAGGCCAACGCCGTCGACCTCGTCCGGATGTTCGAGAGCAAGCTGTCGGGCGCCTACGACATGATCGTCACCCTCTATCCGGGCCCGAGTGTGCCTGCTCCGGGTGGCGATCCCGACTACCTGCGCAGGATCTACGCGTCGCAAGCCACGGGGTTCCATACTGCCGGGGGCTACCGCAATCCGCGGGTCGACGAGCTCGCCTCGCGCCAAGCGGTCACGTTGGACGAGAACGAGCGCAGGAGGATGATCACCGAGTTGCAGCAGCTGGTGGCGAACGACCTTCCCGTACTCCCCCTGTACTACTCGACCTTCTTCTTCGCCTACCACAAGGAGCGCTTCGACCAGTGGTACTTCACACCTGGAGGTGGGATGGGTCCCGGCATCCCTCTCGTCTACAACAAGCACGCCTTCGTCACAGGGCAGAGGACCGGCGTGGAGGTGCGAACGGCTGCCTGACCGCACCGCAGGGCCTTCCTCTCGGGTCCTAGGAAAGAACCCGTCTGCGGAAGCCGCGCATGCCGAGCAGCGTGAAGAGGGCAGCGAAGCCGATCAGGCCGGCATAGACGGCTGGCAGCGACAGGTGGGGTATTCCCGCCACCGTGGCCGCACGCAGGCCCTCGCTCATGTACATGAGCGGGTTGACCAACAGGCCGTACTTGAGAATCGGGATGGGCTCCAGTGACTCCCAGGTGTAGAAGATGGCTCCGAAGAAGCTCAATGGCAGGGCGACGACGCTGAACAGCCAGGGTGCAGAGCGGGGCTCGAAGAGGGTGCCCAGGGCCAGGCCCAGAGTCGACGCGGTGATGCAGACCAACGGCATGACGGTGAGGAGAACGGGCCAGTCAGCCTGGAGGTACACCGGAGTAGCGGAGAGAAAGGCCGCTATAGGGAACACGATGAGACCGGCCACGAAGGCCTGGAGGCCGCCGGCGACGATCTTCGCCATCGCGACGGTAGACACCGACGCCGGAGCCAGCACGCGATCCTCGAGCTCGCCGGCGTCGAGCTCGGAAACCAGGTTCAGCCCGATGCTGAAGATGCCGACGAAGATGATCGACTGGGCGGCGCTACCGGGCAGCAGGAGGGTAGAGAACCGCGACGCACCGACCTCGCCGCCCACACCCTGGCCGATGCTCGGAAACATGTAGGTGAAGACGAACACGAAGAGCAGGGGCTGCATCACCGCACCGGGCAGAAACCGTCCGAAGTTCTTGTCTAACACGGTGAGGTCGCGCACGATCAGCGCGCGGAAGGCAGCAGCCGCGGCCGACCGCGGGGTGCGTAAGGCGGCACCAGCGGGGATTGCGCTATCGGTCGCCCTCACTCCCGTAGCTCCTCGCCGGTCAGGTTCATAAAGACCGTCTCGAGGGTGGCCTCACTCACGGAGACGTCTGTGAGACGGAATCTGCCCCGCTCAGCCGCGGCAATGACCTTCGCCAGGGCCCCCTCGGGAGTATCGAGGTGGAGACGCACACATCCGTCGAGACGTCTGGCGTCGGTAGCTCCCTCGATGGCTCCGAGGTAGGCGGCGAGGCGGTCGAGGTCGCCTTCAGCTCCAACCGTGAGGGACGCTCCCGCTCCCAGGGATCTTTTCAGACCGACCGGCGTGTCGAGCGCGAGGATCTCTCCATGATCCATGATTGCGACGCGTTCGCAGAGCTGATCGGCCTCCTCCATATAGTGCGTCGTGAGGAGGATGGTCCGACCGCTAGCGTGGAGCTCTCTGATCATCTCCCATAGAGCCCGGCGACTCTGGGGATCGAGTCCGGCAGTAGGCTCGTCGAGGAACACCACCTGAGGTCCATGAAGCATCGACCTCGCCAGCATAAGGCGGCGGGTCATTCCCCCCGAGAGAGCCGCGACGTCGACATAGGCCTTGTGGGACAGACGGAATGCCTCCAACCATCGGTCCGCTGCGGTCCTGGCCTCCTTGGCGCCCATGCCGAAATAGCGGCCGTGAAAGTACAAGTTCTCCCAGACGTTTAGGCCCCTGTCGAGGGTGTTGCTCTGCGACACCACGCCGATGACCTGCCTAGCTTCCGCCGGGCGTGCAACCACGTCGATGCCACCCACCACGGCCTTCCCGGCGGTCGGGACGACACGCGTGGTCAACATGCCGACCGTCGTCGTCTTGCCCGCCCCATTGGGGCCAAGAAGACCGAAGATCTCCCCCGCCCGCACGGTCAGGTCGAGCTGGTGCACCGCGATGGTCCCGTCCGCGTAGATCTTGCTCAGGCCCTCGATTCGGATGGCGTACCGCGCGTGGGGCTCGGACGGCTCAGGCGCTTTGTCGACAATGCCGCCTACGGTGGAGAGGCGGCTGAGCAGCGTCTCGGCGACACGGGCCGCCCGCGACGAGCCGTCGTCATTGGCCCGCTCGAGAGAGGCAGATGTGCGCATTGGCGCCAAGTCTAGCGGCGGGCCTCGTAGTTGCCCGGGTCGGGGGGTGAGATCCCGCCCGGCCGTGCCCCCCGCGGCTCGCTTGCGGCGACCACAGTCTGCTAACGACGACCGTATCCTCGATCCCGACATGCCGAAAACCTGGGATGCAAAGACGGTCATCACCCCGGACGGCGTGCGGGTGGCCGTCCACTCGCTGGGAGGCCGCGGGTCCCCGATCGTGCTGGTCCACGCTGCGGGGCTCCATGGCCGGGTATGGACGCCCATGGCGGCCCCTCTCGCCGAGGCCTTCCGCTGCTTTGCTCCGGATTTACGCGGTCATGGCGATTCTGCCCCACCCCGTAGCCTGGACTTCGACTGGCGCGGTTTCGGCGCCGATGTGGGTGCAGTGGTGGACGGCCTCGGCCTTCAGCAACCCTTCGCGATGGGACACTCCAGCGGGGCCACGGCGCTGTTACTGGCAGAGGAGGCGAAGCCTGGCACGTTCCGAGCCATCTACTGCTTCGAACCGGTCGTCGTCGCCGTCGACCCGCCGCTGGGACGAGATCCCGACAATTGGCTGGCCGCCAGGGCTCGCCGCCGCCGCGCTGATTTCGCCTCCAAGACTGAGGCAGAGTGCCACTTCGCGACCAGGCCGCCGCTGTCGAGTCTGTCCCCAGCGGCCCTTCACAGCTACGTCGAGCACGGGCTCGAACGAAATGAGGACGGTACGGTGCGACTGAAGTGCCGTCCGGAACACGAGGCGCTCGTCTACGAGATGGCGACGGCCCACGACTGCTACTCCCGATTGGACCAGATCCGCTGTCCCGTGACGCTGGCCTGGGGAGGATGTTCGGAGGCCTTTGGTCCCCACCTCGCCAAGCAGCTCGTGGCCCGTCTTCCGTTGGCGCGCACGGAGGTGCTGCCGGGCCTGGGGCACCTGGGCCCTGTCGAGGATCCAGACGTCGTGGCGGACTCAGTTTGGCGCGCCTTTTCCGGCTGAAGCCCTTTGTGCGGATGCGGGCGAACACCGGCCCTGGGCCCATCCTGGACTTCCCGCCCGCTTCGCAGACACGAGACGGTACCTACCTCGTTGATAGGAATCCGCTCGGCAGGCCCGAAAGAGCCCGAGGGGCTTGCCCTTCCCACGCGAGAGTGCCTCCTAGATGCTGACAACATATAATTGGAGGCGTAGCCAATGAGTCGGTTGCGCAGCGCTGGGACGACGGTGGCCCTCCAACTCGGACCCAAGCAGCGTTGGGTGCTCGAGCACCTAGCCGCTGCTGCCCGTGGCCACCCCTCTCCGCCCTGGATCTCCCTCACCCGCCTCGCAGGACAGCATGCTGGCAGGAGACCAACCCGTCGAGAGATCGATTCGATGCGTCACGCGTGCCTTCGCCTGGCCAGAGCGGGGCTGTTAGAGACCAAGTATTGCTGGTTGGAGGCGCAGCAGGACCGGATGGCCCCGCACTGGCTCAGAAGAGAGACCACCACCAAGAGGCGGCACCTTTGTGTGCGCGCTGTGATTGACCCCGCCCGGCGAGCCCCCTGAGCGCTCGGTCATCAACGGTGGGTCCGCGCCCGTTCGCGTGGCCTGTCGGCCTCAAGGACGTGGGCCGCCAGCGCCGGGCGGTCCACCTTGCCGATCGCGGTCCGCGGGATGGCTTCGACGACACACAGCTCGTCGGGCAGCTTGTGGCGCGCCAAATTCTCGCCGAGGAAGGCACGCAGCACCGCCAGCTCGGGGCGCTGAGGGCCAAGCGGGACGACGCAGGCACAGATGGCCTCGCCGAGGACCGGGTCGGGGGCGGGAATGACGGCAGCATCGGCCACGGACGGATGCCGCAGCAGCGCCGTCTCGACTTCGGTGGCTGACACATGCAGTCCTGCGCGATTGACCAGCTCCTTCAACCTGCCCTCCACATAGACGCGCCCCTCGTCATCGACACGTCCCAGGTCTCCCGTGCGGTACCAGCCGTCTGTGGCGACGTCGGGCTGGTCCCAGTAGCGCACGGGCGTGGCAGCCCCGAACTCGAGCTCCCCCGTCCGCCCCACTGGCAAGGGGGTGCGCTGCGCGGGGTCGACGATGCGCACGGTCCCGTCGGCGGGTGTCCCCGGGGGTCCGCGAAACACCCTCCTGCCCACCGATCCGGCCAGGATCTCATCGGGATCGGTGGTAAGCGTGGTGAAGCCCTCGCTGCAGCCGAACACGAACAGGATGCGCTCTGCCAGGGTTGCGTAGACGCGCTCGGCCAGCCGCCGCGGCAGGACCGTCGCCGCGGACACCACCCAGCGCAGGCTGCTGACGTCGTGCTGGGACGGTTCGTAACACTCGAGCATGAGCCGAAGTTGCGTCGGAACGCCAGGCAGGACCGTCACCCTCTCCTGCCCCACGAGTTCGAGCGCTCGGAGGGGCGAGAAGCGGTCGATCAGTACCAGACGACCTCCACGGAGCAGGGCCAGCAGGGCCAGTCGGAGACCGAAGACGTGGGCAATCGGGAGGCACAGCAGGTGGACATCTGTCGGACCGGGACGGAACGCATCGGCGAAGAACTGCATCTTCGCCCAGTGGGCCGCCAAGGTCTCCACGACCGCCTTCGGCTCCCCCGTCGTCCCCGAAGTGAGGAACACCAAGGCCGGGTCAAGCGGTCGGGACGGCCCCGAGGCCCGAGGGGGCGCGTCAGAGCCGGGAAGGTTGGAGGGTGGCGGCGTGCACCCCGCGAGCAGCCGCGACAGGGAGCGGTGGGGGGCAGATGCAGCACCGTGGACGATCAGCTCGGTACGGGGCGACGTCGCCACCACCCTTCCGAGCGGCGCGAGCGGCTCGGTCCCATCCCCCCTCGGTTGGAATAGCACGGCGGCGGCTTGTAGCCGTTCCACCAGGCGGGACAGCTCGGGGCCGGTGAGATCGTTGTCGGCCCCGACGTGGACCGCTCCCCGGAGCCAGGCCGCGGCGATGGCGATGACGTGCTCGGGGCAGTTGCGCAGTTGGCACAGCACCCGGTCCCCCCGACCAACCCCGAGCCGCTCGTAGTTGGCGGCCAGCGATTCGATGCGCTGCCACAGCTCCCGATAGGTGATCGTTGTGCCGTCGAAGGTGATGGCAGGGCGCGACGACCAGCGCCGGCATGCGTCCTGCAGGGTGGGAGCGAGGGGGGCAGGACCCGCTGGCGGGCTCACGCCGGAAACCGCCACGGGGAGCCGGGCGCCTGGCAGGGACCGGCCAGGGGCTCGAACAGGGGGGCGAGTCGGGCATCCCGCGGCAGGGCCGCAAGGTCGGTGGCGACGGCAGCGCACGGGATTGCCGCCTCTGCGACAAGCCTCTCCCACTCACGTGCAGGGCGGGTGGCCAGCCGTCGTGCCAGGACCTCCTCGACGGAACGACGCGAGCCGCTGTCGGGATCCAAGCCGCAGGCGACGCACAGCCGCCGGTAGGTGGCGTCGTCCTCCACACTGACAGCGAGAAAACCTTCCGCGGTGGCCAGCGGACGGTCCAGTGGGCCCCACAAGGGCCTGCCCATCCGCCGTTGCTTGTCCCGTCCCGTTCTCATGCCTTCGAGGACGTGGTCCTGCAGGGTTAGCCCACCGGCGAGCAGCGACGTGCCGACGCGGACGCCGCCGCCGTGCCGCTCCCGCAGGTACAGGCCCTGGAGGATGCCCTCGCAGGTGACGAGGGCTCCCATGAAATCGGTGAGGAGGACGCGGGAGGGCCACGGCGGCTCGTCCTCGGGATGGAGCCCCTCGCCGATCGCCGAATAGGCCTGGACCAGGAAGTCGGTGCCGAGCAGCGGCAGATCAGCAGGTCCCCAACCCGACGCCGCGGCGTAGATTAGCCCCGGGTTGACCCGGGTCAGGTCGGCGCTTTCCATGCGCCACGCAGCCGCCTTCCCCGGCCGCCAGTTGTGCAGGAAGACGTCTGCTGCCGCCACCACGTCCAGCAGCTCATCACGTCCGGTGGGGCTTGCGAGGTCCAGCTCAACGGCCTGCTTCCCGCGATTGAAACACCGGAAGAACGACCCGGTGCCCTCGGCCAAGGGCGGGACGGTTCGGATCAGATCACCGCCGGGTGGCTCCACCCGGATCACACTCGCTCCCAACCACTGCAGCAGCAGTCCTGCCAACGGGCCCTGCATCCGGCTCGTGGCCTCAACCACGACCAGGCCTTGCAGCGGCAGGCCGAGGTCAGCGGCCTGGACCGAAGGGCCGGCAGACAGCTGCTCGCCGCAGGGGCGCAGGGGCCCATCGGCCCGAGGCAAGGGCTCGACGACGGGCCGTGACCACCGCGGCGGTTCAACGAGCACCTCCGCATAGGAGCGGACCGGGGCGAGACTGACACCGCAGGCGTCCGCCACGACCGCCACCTGCTCCAGGCTGTGGCGTAGCGTCGCCTCGTGCAGGCTGGGCGGCAACGTGCAGGTGCCCCTGAAGTAGCGCGGGCGAAAGAGGCGCCAGGCGAGTCCGAGGTCGCCGGGAGCGGCGCCGAGCCGGGTCCAGAACGACCTCCACGCCTCCGGGTCGAGGGTCTCGATCTCGAACCAACGTCCGTCGGAGGTTCGGAACGGCGGGCCCGGCGCTTGAGTAGGTGGTGCCGGCTGCCAGTCGTCCCCACAGGTGGCGTCGGCGATGTTGTGAGCGACCTGCAACAGACCTGCCTGGAGGACGGAGGTCTCGACTCGGGACCCTGACCGGCCTCGACTCCGCCTCACGAGCAGAGCTAGGACGCCCTGGGCGGCCAGCACCCCCGCCGCCACCGAGGCGACCTCCAGACCCAGTCGAAGCGGTTGACCGGCGTCCCTGCCGTGCGCTTGCATCAACCCGCCCAAGGCCTGGACACACGCCTCGCTGCCCCGCCACACAAGAGGCATGACCGCTGGTCCGTACCAGGAGACGGAGGCATCGATTCCATCGCCGGCACCATCGCCCCCAGCGTCGGGCAACTCCAGCGTCAAGTGAGACAGGTCCGCATCGGAGTCCAGGCCGGTGTCGGTCGCCGTGGCACCAACCGCAATCAGCCTGCGGGCGCAGGTGGCCAAAGACAGGCCCGGCCCCGTCAGGGTCAGACGCACCTGAGTCCTGTCGCAGGTCTTCCCTGTTGCGGTGAGGCCACCGATCGTACGGCTGGTGTCTTCACGCCACGCACGCGCCCAAGAGGGTCCGACGGGAGATTACCTCCGACCGCGCTAAGTGAGCACAGCATCTACCGTGCTCGCGCTGGAATGAGTACGGTTCGTCGCACTGCCGGAAGGAGTGGGTCGCCTCCCGTCTCAGTGCCTGCCCTCGCCAGGAGGGGAACGCGGCCCTGCGGTCCGCTGCCTGCAGCGGTTCGCCGCCGGCCCGATGCACTCTCCAGTCAGTCCTTCGTCCCAGCGGCCTTCCTGGTGCCGGG
>JALZEO010000239.1 GCA_030862025.1 Actinomycetota bacterium
CCTCGACCTACTGCACGGCACACAGGCGTTCGTCTTCGGGGAGCGGGCGCTCCGGCCGGGCGACGTTCTCACCTGCACCCCC
Organism: Actinomycetota bacterium; assembly: GCA_030862025.1. Classification (GTDB taxonomy): domain Bacteria; phylum Actinomycetota; class Nitriliruptoria; order Nitriliruptorales; family JAHWKO01; genus JALYGD01. The sequence goes on from JALZEO010000239.1 coordinate 83, forward strand.
AAGATCATCGATATCTTCTCCCTCGGTCGCAACGAGGTGCTCACCCTCGAGGTCGACTGCCAGTTCATCGACAGCGGCGAACGCGCGGTGTTGTCGAGGAGCACGATCGTGTTCATCGGCCGGCCCGAGGAGGAGAGCGGGTGAAGCTGGAGCCCGGCAACGAACTCCCACCTCTCGACCATCGCGTTGACGCTCTCCACGTCATCATGTATGCCGGCGCCTCCGGTGACTTCAACCCGCTCCACTGGGACCCAAACTTCGCCGTCCAGTCAAGTCCTACCGGCGGCGTCATCGCCCACGGCATGTATGCGATGGGGCTCGCCTCCCGCATGCTGACCTCATGGGCAGGAAGCCCCGATCGGGTGCTCGAGATACAGGTGCGCTTCACGAACCCGTGGCCCGTGGGCATGGCCGCCACCTTCGGAGGGCGCGTCGCCGAGATCGAGCACGGCGTGGCAACGGTGGAACTGTGGGGCCGGCGGGACGACGGGGGGAGGATCCTGCGTGGCAGCGCTCGAGTACGGGCGGGCTGACTGCGCGGCCTGCGGTTGCTGGTGTGGGGGGGTCTCGTTATGCTGGCGGCGCTGGCTTTCCAGGCCACGCACCGTATGGGAACGCTTCCGTGGCCTGTTCGGGTCGCTTGAGTACCGCGACTTACGGCGACCTTTTGGGCAGCGTCTCTCATTCCCCAAGGCTGACGCGGCGAGGGAGATTAGGGGAGTAGCTCAATTGGCAGAGTCCCGGTCTCCAAAACCGGTGGTTGTGGGTTCGAGTCCCGCCTCCCCTGCCAACTCTGCGGCATGACGCCGAGGCCAGCGGAAGTCGCTGACCAGCGCGCGAATGCAAGAGAGTGGCCCCGGCCCGGGAAGAGGCGTCGCGTAGGAATGACGAGATGAGGGTGGGAGACCGATGAGCCGCCAGATGAAGCGCATCCAGGCCAAAGAGGAACGGCGTTCCCAACGCGGCACGGACCAGCGCAGGGCCGAGCGCGAAGAGTTGATGCGAGGTCGCAGACGCACCTCGCCGCGGGATTTTCTCCGCGAGGTCCGTCAGGAACTCAAGAAAGTGGCTTGGCCGGGACGGCAGGAGGTTGTGGCCTACACACTCGTCGTCCTCGTCTCGACCACGGTGCTAACGGCGATCGTCTTCGGATTGGACTATGTCTTCGGTCGTCTCGCGTTCGCCATCTTCGGAAGTTGAGTCATGAGCGATCACCTGCAGCAGCCCTTCTCAGATGCCGACCGCGAGAAACTGCCCACCTCCGGTGAGTCGGATCCGCTCGATATCGTGGTACAAGAAGCGGGCGAGGTCCTTCCGGAGGCCGAGGATCAGCCCGACTGGGCGCCCACGGATGCCCCCGAATTGCGCCGGGAGGAGCATGCAGACGGGATCGCAGAGGCACTACCCCCTCGCGACTCCACGCCGACGTCACCAGTCACCGACCCCGACCTGGTGACAAGCGAGGATGTGCCCGACCTCCCTCCAGTGCTCGATGCCAACCCCGGTGGCGCCGGGACGACCGGCTTGGGCCCCAGTCCCGAAGATCTTGACGTGGCGGCCGATCCTCGTCCCGGTGGCGGGGTTGAAGCGGTCACGCCGGCGCCACCATCGGAAGCGGAGTTGCCGGGAGAGGGTGCCGGTGTCGCGACCGAACCCGGCGCCCCCACGACCGACACCGACACCTCGGCTGACGAACTTGATGCTCTCCTTGATCTCGCCGGCGCGGGGGCGGCGGACGCCGAACCGACGGCCGCCGCAGTGGAGCGTGTCACCACTGATAGCACGTCGACCGAGAGCAGCGCGGCGCCCGTCGAGCAGGTTGCGGAGACCCGGGCCGCAACGAGCCCTGAGGAGGAACCCGGCGAGCAAGGGGCCGTTCCTGAAGCCCTGCGACTCGTGCCCCGAAGGAGCGAGGACGTACGCGACAAGCGTGACCTCATGCGTCTGCCAGGCGACTGGTACGTCGTACACACCTACTCAGGCTATGAACAGCGCGTGCGCGACAACCTCGAAAGTCGGGTAAGAGCGCTCGGCCTCGAAGAGCGAATCTACGAGGTGGTCATTCCCACCGAGGAGGTCACGGAGTTCAAGAAGGGCAAGAAACAGGTGGTCCAGAAGAAGGTCTTCCCCGGCTACGTGCTCGTCCGCATGGACATGGACAAAGAGACCTGGGGGGTCGTGCGCAATACTCCAGCCGTGACGGGCTTCGTGGGGACCGCCGGCTCGGAACCGCTTCCGCTGTCGATCCGAGAGGTGGCCGAGATCCTTCGCATTCCCGAGGAGGCGAAAGTGGAGGCCACCGAGGAGGTCGAGGAGGAGGCCATCGAGTCGGTCGCCGAAGTCGACCTCGACATCGATGAGACGGTGCGTGTCACCGCCGGCCCGTTCGCGGACTTCACGGGCACCATCGCCGAGATCAACCTCGACCAACACAAGCTCAAGGTGCTGGTCTCCATCTTCGGTCGCGAAACGCCGGTCGAGCTCGGATTCGACCAGGTCGCCAAGCTGTGAGCGGGCTCGGATGTCGACCCGGGTAGTAGGCCTTCACCTGCTCAAGCCGAGATCCTTCCGCCCAGCCCGGTCAGCCGAGTAGCTCAGCCGTAGCGAGCCGAGTCCCAGGAGTACCAAGGATGGCGAAAAAAGTCCTCAGTCTGGTCAAGCTACAGATTCCGGCTGGGCAGGCCACGCCGGCCCCCCCGGTGGGACCCGCGCTAGGTCAGCAC
>JALZEO010000171.1 GCA_030862025.1 Actinomycetota bacterium
CTGCCCGGGTGATGGAGAGCCAGGAAGCCTGCCGCCCGATTCACGACCACGGGTCCGTGGTCCCAGAGATGGTCGACGCTGACGAGGCCGAGCGGCTCGGCGTCGCCGTCACCCGCGACCCGCCAGCCCGCTGCGGGATCGCTTCCCGGGAAGCGTACGACGGTGAGGAAGAGGTCTTCGGTTGCCGGCCCCTCGTCGTCGAAGCCGTCGAGTTCGTGCTTCTCGACGACATACACCACCTGGGCCGTTGGACCATGGCGAGCGCGGACCGTCGCCGTGGTGAGGTCGGGCAGTGCCGGGTCAAGCTCGAGCCGGTACGTCCGCAGGGGCACATGACGCAGGTTGTCGGCCCGGGCGAGCCAGCGACGCCCGAACAGGGAGTCCGGATCCGCGAGCCACGGGCGCAGGGCGGCTGGATCCTTGCGGAGAAACGCGGCAGCGACCGCGTCCAGCGCTTCCTGCAAGCCGGCGCGGTCGGGGGCAGGCGGAGGCGCCGGCGGCCGGGCGGCCGCGCTGACCGTGGCCCGCGACTGTTGGGCGTCATCGACAGGAGGGGAAGTGACCCCGGTACCACATGCCACCAGCGCCAACAGCGCCAGGACGCTCATGCCTCGAGTGACGAATCCCCGTCGAGCAGCACCTGGTGTTTCAGCCACGCGGCGGGCCTACAGCGCTTCCCCGAGTACGACCCGGAACAAGTCGGGATCGCCGGGTGTGATCCACGGCCGGACGAAGCCGCCGACGTCGAGGACGAAGGCGGTGGTCTTGTAGGGACGCTGAAGATCGAGATGGGCCCAGTACCTCGGGCTAGCAGTGCCCCAGATGCGCCATTGACCGGTGAGGGGCCCGATCTCGACCTCCTTGACATGGCGTATGCGGGCCAGGGGAATGGTTTTGGGGCTTCCCGATGGGAAGTAGTAGCCGTGGATGGTCAGCTGTGTCGAGGTGCAGGTGACCCAGCGATCTTTGTAGAGGGGCCGCTGGTTGTCACCAGAGGTCGTCATATCGCCTCCTCCCGTGTTGGCCGCCTCCGCGTCTGCACGGGTCTGCCTCCCTGCGGTCAACCGCCTCGACCCTCGACGTCTCGTACGTCCCCCGGGAGCGAGCCGCGAGGATGCCCCTGCGGATCAACGAAGGATATGGTGGCGGTGGGACGACACGAGATTCGCGACTGCCATCACCTTCATCAGCATCGGGGCTGAACGTCGAGGTCGCCGAACCCAATCAGCTCGGAGTGGTCGCCGCTGCGCACCTCGTACGGAGCATGCAGGAGGCGGTCCTTCTGAGGGGTCAGTGTGCGGTTGCCTTCAGCGGCGGCAGTACCCCGAAGGCCCTGTTCGAGGCGCTGCCCGCCACGCTGCCATGGAGCAAGGCCCACGTCTTCCAGGCCGATGAGCGCGCCGTCCCTGCAGGGCACCCTGAGCGCAACCTCACCGCCCTGCGCTCCCATCTGCTGGACCGCGTGCCCATACCTCCCACCCACGTTCACGCCATGCCGATGATGGCTTCCGATCTGTCGGCGGCAGCCCGTGCCTACGAGCAGGAACTGCGCGACGTCTGCGGGAACCCCCCCGTCCTCGATGTGGTTCATCTCGGCCTCGGGGAAGACGGTCACACGGCCTCGCTAGTGCCGGACGACCCGGTCCTCCATGTCTGTGACGCCGACGTCGCCGTCACACGCCCCTACCACGGCCATCGCCGCTTGACGCTGACCTACCCTGCGCTGAACCGGTCTCGGCGAATCCTGTGGCTCGTGGCCGGGGCGGGCAAAGCTGCCGCCCTGCGGCAACTACTCGACAGGGACCCCTCGATACCCGCCAGCGGGATCTCTCGGGAACAGGCCCTCGTCGTGGCCGACTCCGGCGCCATGACCCCCTGACGCCCCACCCCACGGCGGTACCTGACAGGTAACCGAACAGGTAAAGCGACGGAGCGCTGTCTCACCCCCCTCGGGCGGTCATTCGTCCGCGGGAGCATCCCACATCAGGTGGTGGTGTCCTCCTCGACGTCGATCGTCGCCCACAGCCGGTCGTTGGCAGCGTCGTGGACCTTCATGACCTCTTCCCACCCATCGCCGGCGCTGAGCTCATCCAGCCCGTTCTCGATTGCAACCCGATGACGCTTGATTGCCTCCCGCAAGCGCTCGACCTCGCTTGCGAGCCAGTCCATCTGAGATAGCGGATAGGCCCCGCCGCCACCTGCTGCATACCCGCCCAAGGCGTAGATATGGGCGAGTTCCCGTTTGATGTCAGGCAGTCGGTCCGGCATCGCTTCTCCTTGAGTACGGCCACGAGTACGGCAAGCGACCGTCCGTTCGTCCCACTTGTCGCTCCAGACGACCCCGACCGAGCATTCTCCAACGCAGTGGCTGAATCTCCAACGGGTCTGGGGATTTTCTCCATGGCATGGGCAGGCCGCGTGCACGCAGCCAGTGGCTTCGCCGCGCGCTGTTGGCGAAATCCCGCCCGGTCCACCACGTTCTAGCCGGCCGTGCCCCTGTCGCCCTGACAATCAGAGTGGTCTTCACCTACCGGGGACAGCGGGTGGACCGGCAGTGCGGGCGATCTTCTGCCGTTGCTCGCGTTGCCATCGTTCGTGGGTCGCGCGCGCCCGGGCCTGGCGACGTTTTGCATCGTTGACTCGTGTTCGGGGCTCGGGCGTTGCTTGCCACCGAACTTGCCAGTGCGTATCTGGTCAGACCAGGGCAGACGTGCTTGGGGTAGTGCCTCGTAGTCGTTCATCGACCCCGCTTCAAAAC
>JALZEO010000260.1 GCA_030862025.1 Actinomycetota bacterium
ACACCTCGGGCGCCCCCCGAACCCCGCCGTGGGTTCGACCTGCAACGAAAGGGTTGTCAGGGGGGATGGCATAGGCCCGCCCATCCTCGCCGGGCCGGTCGACGTCGAGGCGCAGGAGCGAGCCGAGCAGGGTCGCGGGGTTCTGCCCGTTGTTGAACCTGTCGCCCGACGCGCCGCCGTCCCCGAGTGCGAGGTAGAGGTAGCCGTCCGGACCGAACGTGACCATGCCGCCGTTATGGTTGGAAGCCGGCTGCTCGACGGTGAGGAGCAGGCGGGCGCTGGTTGGCTCCGCTCGGTCCGGGTCGTCGGAGACCTGGTACTCGGCGAGGCGGGTGTCGCCGTCCTCAGCTCCGCTGTAGTGGACAAACAAGCGACCGTTACGACTGTAGTGGGGGTGGAACGCGAGTCCGAGGAGCCCGCGCTCGCCATCGGTGCGGGTGAGTTCCGAGATGTCGAGAAACGGCTCGGCCTGGAGCGAGCCGCCGCTGAGGATGCGGATTCGACCGGAGCGTTCGACGATGAAGAGCCTTCCGTCGCCGGGTGGAGCGGTGAGGGAAAGGGGGAACTCGAGGTCGTCGGCGACCGGTTCCAAGGTCAGGGGCGGAGATTCGACATGCTGTGGTGGCGCCGCTCCGGTGGCTTGCGGTGCCGCGGGTGGGGGTCCGTTCCCGCCGGTTTCCGTCGGCCGCGCGCGGGGTTGTTCACCGGCACAATGCACGAGTAGGGCCGCGACGACGGGAAGGAGCGTGACTCGCCGCGATCGTCGCCCGCGGGTGGGTCTCATGAGGACTCGTGGAAGTCGGCGTGGACGGCGAGCAACTCCTCCCAGCGGGGATGACGGGCGGGGTGTCCCAGGGTGATCCCCACGAGGTGGCGAGTATGCGGGCCGCCGGCACGATCGAAGCTGTGAGCGCGTTCGAGGACTGCGACGAGCTCGCTCGACACCCGGCCGTGCTGGCGGAGGTGCTCCTCCCAGTCGACCACCTCGAACACCTCGGTCATGCGGTTTGGATGCTCGACGTTCCGGAACAGGCTCCAACGGAACGCCCCCGTCTGGTAGCGGTGCGTGCGCAGCTGGTCCATCACGACGAAGAATTCCGAGGCGTCGGCTGGGTCGATCTCCCACTCGGTCAGAACCACGACCGGGCCACCAGCGACTTGCACGTCGCCGTGAGGCCTTCGGGCCCAGTCCTCCGCCAAGGAAGGCTCGACGATGTCCGACAGGGCGGGCAGCCTGATGCGCCGGGCAGCCAGTCCGACGAAGACCGCGGGTGCGCAGAACAGGGCGACGCTGGGCGCAGTCCCCATGATTTCCGCCACCGCCCCGGCGGACAGCGACCCGAGCGGGTAGAAGCCGGTGAAGGCCAGCAGATAGATGCCCATGGCCCGTCCTCGCACCCAGCGAGGGGTGCTCAGTTGGACGGTGGCGTTGAGCGTCGCGAGCGTCCATACCCAGAAGAGGCCGAGGAGAGCGAGCAGCGCGCCGTTGACCGGCGGGAACCGCACGAACCCGAAGGCGACGCCCGTTGCCCCGAATCCGCTGATTGCAAGGGGAATGACCCAACGTCCGGGTATGAGCTGGCGGGCACGCTCGAGCAGTAGGGCACCGAGCAGCGCACCGCCTCCGAAGCAGGCGTAGAGGGCGCCGTAGCCGCGGGCCCCCAGGCCCAGTGTGTCCTGGGCGAAGCTCGGCAGGAGGGTCTGGACGGATGCCGAAGTCAGCGCAAACAGGCAGGTGATCACCACCACCCGCAGGATGAGGCCGGTGTGGCGCACGAAACGCAGACCGGTGAGCATCGCCTGACGGACCGGCACCAGATCCTCGGCGCGGAAAGCGCCCTTGAGCGTCAAGGCCGCGGCGCTGACGAACAGGTAGCTGACGCCGTTGAGGGCGAAGGCGAGGTCAGAGCGTCCTGCACCAACCAGTATCCCGCCAACGGCGGGCCCCGCGACCCGGGCCACGTTGAACGTGCCCGATTGAATCGATACGGCGTTCGCCACGAGGGCTCGGGGGACGAGGTCAGGGAGGGTGGCCTGGAAGGCAGGCAGGTTGATCGCCCCTGCCAGGCCCAGAGCGAGGCTGAACACGACGAGGAGGGCGGGGGTGAGCTTGCCGCTGTACTCCCACCAGGCGAGCACGAGGGCGAGTGCTGCGCTGGCGACGTTCGCCCAGATGAGGATCCCGCGCCTGTCGATGATGTCGGCGAGCGCCCCGGCGGGGATTCCGGCGAAGAGACGCGGGATGAACGTGCTCGCCGTGACGACCCCGACCATGAAGGGTGATCCGGTGAGCTCGAGCATCACCCACGACGCCGCGACCGCGTGGAGGAATAGGCCCAATGCCGAGATGAACGTCCCCCCGAGCAGGCGCCTGTAGTCCACCACCCGTAGAGGCGCGAGCGTGGAAGCGGGACCTGTGGCGTGGTTGGTCACGAAGGTCATCCTCCCAGCCTGATCGGGGCCTGCTTGCCGGCAGATGCCCGAGCGCACACTTCCCACCCGTCGCAGGACGTCGACGCCGTGTGGGCTTGCGCAGGAGGCCGGCAGGCTATTCGCCGCCGACCAAGAGAGGGCACGTGAACGTCCTACTGCTGCCGGTCTTCGGGCGGCTTCCCC
>JALZEO010000279.1 GCA_030862025.1 Actinomycetota bacterium
ACGGAGATCAGCGTGACGAGGGTACCCTCGACCGCCCCAGCCCCTGTCGCGATGGCCTCGGCCAACACGCGCGTACGCCCGCTCAAGGCCGGGTAGCCACGGCTACCCGAGTCATAGACGACCGCTACAGCTACCGCCGTGTCCGGCTCCGACATACTCAGCTTTTCAGACACGGGTATCTCCTCTCTCTAATAACAATACCGACTACGCAACCAGGACAGCTAACGCATCGAACCCGTGACAGCCTTTCCTTGCGAGGAGTGGGCGTACTGCGACACCATTTGCGCGGCCCTGCGGGCGCTGGCCATGCTCGCGTCCACCAGAAAGCCCTCGGGGCCGACCCAATCTCCAGCCAGGTACAGGTTGGCTACGCCCGGCACTTGGGACCCCGGCCGGCCGGCGAAGCCGCCGTCTTTGGCGGTGGGGAGTGCGCCGGCAGCCTCGATGCGCGGCATGTACTGTCGCTTTACCAGCACATCGCGCCAGCCCGGCTGCGTTGCGTCGAGCAGGTCTTCGAGATCGCGCTCGTCTTCGCGAGGGTCTCCTGGATGCCTCGGATCCAGCTGCTTGAAGGCGATGACGAGGGCCGCCCCTTCCGGGGCGACACGCGTGTAGACCGATTGGGCGCTCATGAACCGCGGGCTGTCCAGATCCTGCACGATCGGACGATCCGGGACCGGCAGGCGCTCGAGGGCGACATCCAGGCAGGCGATCCGCGCCGGTACCAAGCCGTCCACGATCCGGTGCAGGGCCTGATGGGCTCCCCCGTCCAATAGTTTCGCGGCATCCTGCGGTCCGGTTGCGACGACGACGGCGGAGGGTTGCACAAGGCTACCGTCACGCAGTCGCACGCCCTGGGCGCGATCGTCGCCGAACACAACACCCTCGACGTGGGCGTCGCTGACGATCAGCGCCCCGGCTCGCTCTGCCACGGCGCGCAGCCCGTCCACCAGGACTTGCCATCCGCCGTCTATGTAGTGTACGGGGTGCCTGAGCGAGCGCTGGAATTTCTCGACGAACATCTCCGCGCTGACGAGGTCCAGCGCCGTGGTGTAGACGCCGGTGCGCGCGAACGCCGTCATCAGGCGCCGCAGCCGTGGACGCCGGACCTTGAGGTCGAGCCATTCCTTGACGCTCGTCTTCGCCAGGGCGTGCGGCTTGGCCGTACCCAGCGCGACGAAGAAGCGGAAGAGCGCTAGCTTGTCCCTCGCATCCAGCACGTCGGTGCGCAAGAGCCCGAGCGGGTCCGCGGGGAAAGGGCTCAGGTTGCCCCCCTGCAGCACGAAGATATCTTTCGGGATACCGTGCCCGTAAGAGACGCCCAACTCCTCAAGGATCCGCGAGCCCGCGCCTCCGGTGTAGAGGGCGTGCCCACCGCGGTTGAAAAGGAAACCATCAAACTCCCGGGTGGCCGCGCGGCCACCCAGATAAGGCGCCTTCTCGAACACGGTCACATCCACGCCCGCCTGTGCCAGGTAGCAGGCGGCGGTCAGTCCGGCCACCCCGCCTCCGATAACCGCCACGTCCTTCTGCAAGGATCTAGTCTCCGTCACTGCGTGCTCCTTCCCAACTCTCGCTCATCGCTCTTACCCCCAAGACGCAGCACCCCGCCCACGTGTGACATTACGGGGATGCTCGTGGGCTACCGCAGTCGCAGCCCGGAACGTCAATGCGTCTCGATCTCGCGGACGCCAGCCAGCTTCTCGGGGTTGGCCACCAAGTGTATGGTTTGCACCAAGCCATCGGCCACGTCAAGAACGAGCGCCGAGATCGGCCTGCCCCCGGCGGCGACCACGACGCCGGGTCCGCCGTTGACCTGCGCCAGGTGAACTCGCACATCGAGCGACGGTTCGGCCCCGACGGACCGCAGGAACCGGGCCGTCCGCTCCTCGGTCGCGATAGCGAGCAGGAAACGGGTCACCTTCTCTGCCCCCCGGACGGGGCGACGAGGCGCGAGCGCCCGGCCGCCACCATCGGCCACCAGGGTAATTTCGGGCGCAAGCACCCGCATCAGAGCCTCCAGGTCCCCGCTGCTCGTGGCTTCCAGGAACCGCTCGGTCACCTGTCGCTGGGCGGTCTGGTCGGCTTCGAATCGGGCCCTGCGTTCCTGAACATGATCGCGGGCGCGCCGGGCGAGCTGGCGGACCGCTTCCTCTTTACGACCGAGTATCTCGGCGATCTCGGCATAAGGCATCCCAAACGCCTCGCGCAACACGAAGACCGCTCGCTCGAGCGGCGAGAGCGTCTCTAGCACTACGAGCATTGCCATAGAGACCGACTCGGCGAGCGCAACGTCCTCGGCGACGTCGGGAGCTGTGAGCACGGGCTCGGGTAGCCAGGGGCCTATGTAGGACTCGCGGCGGGCCTTCGCGCGGCGCAGGCGGTCGATGGCGAGGCGGGTGGTGACACGCACAAGGAAAGCTTTGGGGTCGGCGACACCGGAAGGGTCCACCCCCGACCAGCGCAGCCAGGCCTCCTGCACGACGTCCTCTGCGTCGGTAACGCTGCCGAGGACGCGATAGGCCACCGAGATCAGGAGGTCGCGGTGCTCGTTGAACACGCGGGTAGTGTCCGGCGGGCTCTCACCCCAAGTACCTACGCTCACCCTGCCTCCTTATTTCTCGGTCGCGTCCGTCGGTGTGTCCCACGCTTACAAGACGCACCGCGACCCTGGATCCGTGACATTCCCCGTACGGGGATCCCGTGTCCGACCAACGTGCCAGAGCTTTTCCGGCGCTGTGCGCTTGGCGACGACCTGGGTACACCGGTAGGCCGGGAGGTTCGATGGCCTACGCATTCGTGTCGGGCCGCCCCGTCACGAACCCGCGGATGTGCGCGGCGAGCTTCACGGGTTGATCCTCGGGGATCAGCGTGTAGGAATCTGGGACCTCGACCAGCCGGGCGTCCGGAAACAGCTCGGCCAGCCTACGGCCGTGCTCGCGCGGCATGACGCGATCCTCCGAAGCCCACACGACGAGGACGGGTCCCTCGAAAGCACGCTGGCGCTCCGCCCATTCGAGCAGCACGTCCTTCGGTGGCACGGAGCCCGCGTACTTGCGCAGGTCGCGCCGTATCTCCCGCCGCGTCAGCACGGGGCGGAACCACGCATCCATGACCTCGTCCGGGACCGGGCGCTTGCTCATCCAGCCCCACGTGAACGGTAGGCGCCTCAAGGGGCGCAGCCGGAGCGGCTGGAAGGCGGCGTTGATTCCGCCCGGCACCTTCGCGGCGAGCGCCGCCGCTTTTCCAGGGAGGCCCAGCGGGTAGTTGTCGAAGGCCTCGCACGCAACGAGCACGAGCCGCCCGGCCCGCTCCGCGCCCCCCTCGGAGACGAGCAGCTGCGTCCCGCCCCAGTCGTTGCCCACGAGCGTCACGTCGCGGAGTTCCAGGCGCTCCAGGAACTCGGCCACCAGCCGCACCATCGCGCCAAGCGAGAGGTCGGCGTCGGGGCGCATCGGCCGGCGGTGACCACCGAGCGGCAGGGTCGGCAAGATGCATCGGTGGTCCGGGCGCAGGCCGGCAACGACGTGGCGCCACAATGAGCCGTCCATAGTCAATCCATGCAAGAGGACGATTACGGGTCCGCTTCCTCCCGTGTCCTCGTACTGTATTGTCCCAGCCGACAGCTCCACTTCAGGCACGGTCATACCTCCTCTTCGAAGTCGTACGTGTTCGTGGTGCGTCTTTCCCGGGCTCGGCCCCACATACGGGTTCCGTCCGCGGCCCGGTTCGCACCGAGTAGCCATCCTCTATACCTATCATCCGACGTCGGGACTCCCCTCTTCGGCGATTCCGAGGCGCCAAGCCAGGAAGTAGTCCTTGAGGGTGAGCACGAACATTCCGACTACCCCACCGACCGCGCGGCCTCGCTGGTATATTCCAGTCGTCAGACAGCAATTAAACCCTGCTGAGTTTCGAGAGTGCCACGTAGTCTTTGAGGGTGATGCGCCGGCTCTCTACCTCGATGACACCGCGGTTACGCATCTCGTTCAAGACCTTCGTGACCGACTCGCGGGTCGAGGCGACCATCGCGGCGAGGTCCTGGTGTGTGAGGCGGAGGTCTATCGTCACGAAGCCGTCCTCATTCCTCTCCCCGAACTTCTGGGCGAGTAAAGGCAGGAGGTTCGCAAGCCGCTCCTCGGTCTCCCTGGGAAGTAGACACTTGACGAGCTCTTCATACTGCACGAGCCTGAGCTCGAGGAGCGTCATCATCTTCAGCGCCGCCTGCGGCTCGCGGCGCATGGCTCGTTCCATAAAGATCTTGGGCACCTTCGTGACCTTGCACTCGGTCACGGCCTCGGCGTAGGCTCGCTGCCTGGCTTCGCCGGCGAACGCGAGGTGACCAAAGATATCCCAGGGCTTCAAGAGGCGTAATGTCGCCTCCTTGCTTCCTGAGTAAGGCCTAAATAGCTTCACGACGCCGGAGATAAGAATGTACAGAGCGTCTCCATACTCACCCTCACTGTAGATGGCGTCTCCCGGTTGATACGCTCTGTCGGCTGAAGCGATGCCCATGCTACGCAGGATCGCCAGAAGCTTCCTACACTCCTGCTCTTGCAACTCGCCGTACTCTCCCCATATGAGGTCGCGGTGCTCGTTGAACACAAGTGTGGTGTCCGGGCGCTGCTCGCTCGTTGTGGCGTCGTTCACCTTATCCCCTACTCAATCGGGTACGCTACTCCGGTACTCTACCTCCAAGACGCACTGCACCTCCGAACCGTGACACGCGCTCGAGTTAGAGATTCAGAGGACAGTTTGGCCTCACCGGCAATCATCGGGGTGTTGCTCGCAGTAGGGCTCGTCGCCGGGGAGCCTACCGCGGTTGGCGGCGACGAGATCGTAGGCGCGTTCTTGGACCCGCCTCACGCCGGGCAGCCCGTAGAAGGAGAGCGGGAGCTTCAGACCGAGCGCAACGGCCAGGGAAGCGTTGACCGCACCCGCCCCTCGCCATCGGCGCCGGGGCTGGTCGGGAGCATCGCCGGGCTCGACCGCCCAGGCGGCGCTTTCACACTGCTCGACGCTGAGGCCAGCAGAGGCGGGGACGCCGGACTTCTGGTAAGGCACCACCGTCACG
>JALZEO010000292.1 GCA_030862025.1 Actinomycetota bacterium
TGCGCGATGTTCTTGCGCTCACGCTTCTTCGCCCGACCTTTCTTTGGGTTTGCCATGTCGCTCCTCTCGTCCGCGTGCGTGCAACGCTCCTCGGTTAGTGCTTGCGCTGGTGCTTGCGAATCCCACCGACCGTGCGGCGCGGCCCCTTGCGCGTGCGCGCGTTCGTGTGAGTGCGCTGAGCCCGGACCGGCAGGCCGAGGCGGTGACGGATTCCCTGATAGCTGCCGATCTCGATCTTGCGCTTGATGTTGTTCGCGACCTCACGACGAAGGTCGCCTTCGATGCGGAAGTTGTTGTCGATATAGACCCGAATGCGTTGGATCTCGTCGTCGCCGAGCTCACGGACTCGGCTGTCCGGGCTGACGCCCGTGGCTTCGATTATCTCCGTTGCCCGAGGGCGGCCGACACCGTAGATGTAGGTGAGCGCGACGCCTACTCGCTTGTCGCGCGGCAGATCGACGCCCGCGATACGTGCCATGTCCTTCTCCTTTTTGCCCCCAGCCCGGTCCTTCAGGAACCTTCCGGGGAGGGATAGCTCAGCCCTGGCGCTGTTTGTGGCGTGGGTTGGTACAGATCACCATGACCCGGCCCTTGCGCCGGATCACCTTGCAGTTGTCGCACATGCGTTTGACTGAGGGCTGGACCTTCATGCTGCGTCCTTTTCTAGTCCCACCCGCCTCTGCGGTTTTGGTCAATCTTGCGGTTCAGGCCAGGTCGAGAACCGCCCTCAAGCCACGCACGACTCGGTCCGCTTCAGTCACTCTGAGGAGACTCCCGCCGCCTTCACCCATGACTGCAGGTGAGGAACTCATTTGTAACGGTAGGTGATGCGGCCGCGGGTCAGGTCGTAGGGGCTCAGCTCCACAACAACCCTGTCTCCTGGCAGGATGCGGATGTAGTGCATCCGCATCTTTCCGGAGATATGGGCGAGCACTTTGTGGCCGTTGTCCAACTCCACGCGGAACATGGTGTTCGGCAGCGGCTCGAGGACGGTTCCCTCGACCTGGATCGCCTCTTCCTTCTCCGCCAAAGCCGGCCTCACACATAGTTTGAATCGGTCACCGTGTCACAGAGACAGCAGGAGACAGGCTCACGCGACCCGGTACGTAACAAAGGGCCCCGTTCCAGCGGGGCCGACGCGAGGCTACCAGCGTCGTTGCAAGTCGTCCAACGCCCCCGGAGACGCTCGACGACGGTGGGGCGCAAGCAGACAGCGCCGCTGGGCTCTCTTGCGACTACAAACAGGCCGAACCGAAAGGGATTTACCCCTCCACGACCTCAGCCGTCAATGGTCGTGAGTTTTCTTCCTCCCGAGCCGTCAGAACCCACGGTCCCTCATTCGTGACCGCGATGGTGTGCTCCCAGTGCACCGACGGCGACCCGTCTGCGGTCACGACGGTCCAGCCATCTTCGAGCGTGCGCGTCTCGGCGCCGCCCCGGTTAAACATCGGCTCAACCGCCAGCACCCAGCCCTGCGACAGTTTCAGGCCGCGACCAGCGATTCCGTAGTTCGGCACAGCCGGGTCCTCGTGCAGCGCCCGGCCTATGCCGTGGCCGACATACTCCCGCACGACGCCGTAGCCGTGCTCCGCAGCCAACCGCTCGATCGCGGCGCCGATGTCGCCGAGACGGTTTCCTACCCGCACCTGCTCGATGCCCGCCCACAGCGCTCGGTGGGTCGTTGTCACGAGTTCTCGGATGTTCGGGGGTGCGACCTCCTCGCCACCGACGACGACGGTTACCGCCGAGTCGCCATGAAAGCCGTCGACGATAGCGCCACAGTCGATCGACAGTATGTCGCCTTCTCTCAGGGTGACCGAGGCCGATGGGATGCCGTGGACGATCTCGTGATTGATGGAGGTGCACAGGGAGGCCGGGAACCCGCGGTAACCCTTAAACGACGGCACCGCACCCTGACGACGAATCGTCTCCTCTGCAAGGCGGTCGAGGTCGAGGGTGGTCATTCCGGGCTTGACCGCTGCTATCACCGTCTCGAGCGTCCGGGCCACCTTCATGCCCGCTGCGGCCATTTTGGCCAACTCGACCTTCGATTTGCGGATGATCATCGCCTGCCCGGCTTCGTCCCGATCTTCACATTCGTCCGCGTGAACGCCCTAATGGTGAGCCAATCTGTCGTTCGTCCGACGGGCGCGAGGGCCGTCCGTTCAAAGCCCGCAGCGTCAGGTCTGCTCAGAGTACCCGGCGAGCACCTCGAACAACCGCTCGGTCACCTCGTCCGGCTCACCTTCGGCTTCGACGTCGTGGAGTAGGCCGCGATCCTCGTAGAATGACACGACTTCTTGTGTCTGATCGCGATACCCGGACAAGCGGTCCCGGACGATCTGTTCGGTGTCGTCCTCCCGCTGGACGAGATCGCCCCCGCACTGGTCACAGACGCCCTCCTGCCCGGGCGGGTCCGCTTCGACGTGGTAGACGGCTCCGCATTCCTTGCACACCCGCCGACCGGTGATCCGTCGCAGAACCTCGTCCTCGCCGATCGCCAGCCGCACGACGACGTCGAGGGCCTGGCCGAGTTCGTCCAGCACCTGCTCGAGCGCCTGAGCCTGAGGGACGGTGCGCGGAAAGCCGTCGAGGACGAACCCGTCGTCGGAGTCGCTCTCGGCGAGTCGGTTGCGAACCATGTCGATGATGAGCTCGTCGGGGACGAGTTCACCCTTGTCCATGTATCCCTTCGCCTTCTGCCCCAGCTCGGTTTCCTTGCGGACGTTCTCTCGGAGAATCTCTCCGGTCGCGACATGGGGAATGCCGTAACGGTCGCTGATGCGTGAGGCTTGTGTTCCCTTGCCGGCGCCGGGGGGTCCGACGAGGACGAGACGCAGATCCTGCTGCTGGTTGCCCCCGGAGGTCACGCCAGGAACCCCTCGTAGTTCCGCTGCAGCAGCTGGCTCTCGATCTGCTTCATCGTCTCGAGGGCTACCCCCACCACGATGAGCAGCGAGATCCCTCCCAGCGGGAACTGCTGCACGTTCGCGATGGCAATTGCGGCGTAGGGGATCACGGCCACCGCCGTGAGGTAGAGCGACCCGGGGAGAGTGATGCGGCTGAGGACCCGGTCGAGATACTCAGCGGTAGCACGACCAGGGCGGATACCCGGAATAAAACCGCCGTAGCGCTTGATGTTGTCGGCGACCTCAACGGGATTGAAGGCGATGGCCGTGTAGAAGTAGGTGAAGAAGATGGTCAGGATCGCGAAGACCGCGATGTAGACGAAGCTGCTCGGGTTGGCCAGATAGCGGTCATTCATGCGAATGAGCCAATCCCAGGTCGCAATTGATGCAGCGAGCGTCGGCAGATAGAGGAGCGACGACGAGAAGATGATCGGGATGACCCCCGCCTGGTTGACCTTGAGGGGAATGTAGGTGCTCTGTCCGCCGTAGACCCTCCGACCGACCTGACGCCGCGCGTACTGAACCGGGATGCGTCGTTGGCCCTGCTCGATGTAGACCACCGCGAGCGTGATAAGTAGCCCGAGGACCATGATCATCGCGAAGGTCGCAGCGCCGTTCGAAGCCAACACCGCCCCGCCCTGAGCGGGCAGCTGGCTGATGATCGACACGTAGATGAGCAAGGACATCCCGTTGCCGACGCCCCTCTGAGTGATGAGCTCGCCGAGCCACATGATGAACGCAGTGCCCGCGGTGAGCGTGATGACGATGAGCACGATCGTCCAAGCGGTCGCGTTCGGCATGACATCCGTTCCGAACAGAGTGCCGTTGCGAGCTAGCACCGTCAGCCCACTCGATTGCAGCACAGCGAGTGCGACGGTCAGGTAGCGCGTCCACTGCGTGATCTTGCGCTGGCCGGACTCGCCTTCCTTCTGCCACTGCTCCAAGCGTGGTATCACGACCGTGAGCAGCTGCATGATGATGCTGCTCGTGATGTACGGCATGATTCCGAGCGCGAACACCGCCATCTGCGTCAGGGCCCCGCCCGAGAAGAGATTGATGATGGCGGTCAGACCCGACGCCCCTTCGGCGGCGGAGCGGATCGCCGTGAAGTCCACCCCCGGGGCAGGAACCCAGGACCCGAGTCGATACACGGCGATGATTGCGACGGTGAAGAGGATCTTGCGCCTTAGGTCAGGGACCTTGAAGGCGTTCAGGAAGGCTCTGAGCATCTCCGCTCCGGGGCTGCCGATGCGTGACTGCGCGCATGCGCAGCCTAGCTGCCTATCGTCTCGGCCTCAGCCGCTGGCCGGTCTGGCGTCTCGACGCTCCCCCCGGCCGCAGTTATCTTCTCATGTGCGGAGGCTGAGACCCTCCCGACGCGCACGGTCAGCGCCTTGGTCAGCTCGCCGTGGCCGAGGACCTTCACCGGTCGCTGCTTCTTGCCGACGAGACCCTTGCCGCGAAGGGCCTCGGATGAGACCTCCTCGCCGGCCTCGAAGACTTTCTCGAGTTGGCCGACGTTCACGATGAGATATTCCACGCGGCGGCGAGCGGCCTTGCTCGCGGTCGTGAAGCCGGGGAGCTTCGGCTGGCGCCGCTTGAGCGGCATCTGTCCGCCTTCGAATCCCGCTGGGACGGTCCCCCGAGCGCCCGTGCCCTTCGTGCCGCGACCGGCGGTCTTGCCGCGCCTGCCCTTGTCACCGCGACCGACGCGGATCTTCTTGCTCCTCGCCCCGTCCGCCGGGTGAAGGTCATGAAGCTTCATCTCTCCGCTCCTCCCCCGCGCTCTCCGCCAGTTCCTCGTAGACAACGAGGTGGGGAACCTTGCGGAGCATGCCTCGGATCTCTGGCCTGTCCGGTTGCACGACCGAATGCCGGATGCGCTTCAGGCCCAGGGACCGCACCGTGGCCCGCTGGCCCCGAGGTCGTCCGATGAGCGAGCGCACCTGTGTGATGCGGAGCATCGCCATCTATAAGGCCCTCCCGCC
>JALZEO010000176.1 GCA_030862025.1 Actinomycetota bacterium
GTGCGATGAGGGTGACTCCGGCCGTGGCGAGCAATCCGGCGAGCTCGCGGCCCGGGTCGTCGTCGGCGAGGGCAGCGACAAGGGCGACCTCACGTCCGTCGGCCGCGGCGAGGATGGCTGCGAGTCCTGCTCCACCAGGACGGCTGCGGGTGTGCGCCTCATCGACGACCGGTACAGGAGCATCCGGAGCGATGCGCTCGACGCTGCCCTCGACATCGCGATCGAGCAGTGCATCGCCGACGACGACGAGTGGGCCGCTCATGTTGGCCGTCCGTTTCCCGACGGCGGTGACTCCTCCCACCCCCAGGGAATGTTCGGCTGCGTGCGCTTCGCGGGGGACGATACATCGAGGGCGAGGTCGAGCGATGCGCAGAGGAGGTGGATGAGGACGAGGTGTACCTCCTGGGTGGTGGCGGTGCTCGGCGTCTCGATCGCGACGGCCTCGTCACACAGCTCGGCGACTGGGTTCGGCCCTTTCCCCGTCATTCCCCACGTTCGCAGCCCGAGCTGCTGTGCGACGCGGACGGCAGCGACGACGTTGCGGCTGTGGCCGGAGGTGCTGAGTGCGACGAGCGCGTCGCCTTCTCGCCCATGCGCAACGACCTGACGGGCGAAGGCAGCCTCCACGCCGTAGTCGTTCGCGATGGCGGTGAGGCTCGAGGTGTCAGCATGCAGCGAGATGGCGCTGAACGGGCGGCGATCGTCGCGGTAACGGCCGACGAGTTCGGCGGTGAGATGCTGGGCCTGCGCGGCGCTGCCCCCGTTGCCGACCGCGAGCAGCCGGCCGCCTTTCCCGAGGATGTCCGCGAGCTCGCGTCCCCAGCGGTCCAGGACGGGTAGATCGGTGAGGACGTGGGCGAGCGCGTCGACGAGCGCACCCAGATGCGATTGCCCATGCAGGAGTGGGCTCGGACTCATCCCCGCACCTCCTCGGCGATCAGTGACTGGCGGGCGACCACCCGCGCGTAGACCTCGTTGGTGGCTGCGGCGACCCGGTCCCACCCGTAACGGGCCTCGACGCGGCGGGCGCCTGCCTGGCCCAGGCTCTGGCGGCGCGAACCGTCGGTCAGCAAGGCGTTGAGCGCTCCGGCGAGCGCGTCGGGATCACGCGGCGGGACGAGCAGGCCGGTCACGCCGTCGACGACCGTGTCGATCATGCCCCCGACCGCGGAGGCCACGATCGGCACGCCACACGCCATTGCCTCGACGGCGACGATGCCGAACGGCTCGTACCAGGGGGTGGCGACGACGACGTCGGCGGAGCGCATGAGCCGCGGGACAGCCTGGCGGTCGAGCCTGCCGCGCAGCACGAGGCGGTCGGAGACCCCCAGGTCCTCTGCGACCGACCACAAGCGACGGGCCTCGCTGTCGTGGTGCAGGTCCTCGCGGGGGGGACCGCCGGCCACGATGAGCTCCGTGCGTGGAACGTGGACGAGCGCCCGGATGACGTCGTCGACACCCTTGCGTTCGACGAGACGGGTGACGACGACGAGACGGTGCCAGCCTTCGCGGCGGCTTTCCGTGTCGCCCTGGGCCCGGAACAGGTCGAGATCCACTCCGCAGGGGACTATGGAGATGTGGTCCACGTCGCCCGCAAGCCGGCGCAGCTCGAACACCTCATCACTGCAGGTAGCGATGATCTGGTCGACGTGGTGCACGAGCGACTCCTCGACGCCGAGCCGTTCGAGCGGGCTCGTGTCCTTGCTGCCCTGATGGCGCCGCTTCACCACTCCGAGCGCGTGGAAGGTGTGCACGACCGGCACGCCGGTGGCCCAACCGGCCTTCAGCGCGGCGTAGCCGGACATCCAGAAGTGGGAGTGCACGAGGTGAGGCGGGCGGCGCCGCCAGGCGCGGCATAGCACGTCGGCGAAGTCATCCATGTAGCCGAAGAGGTTGTCTTTCGCGACGTACCGCGGCGGCCCGGCGTCGACATGCTCGACGGTGATCTTCGGCGAGAGCCGCGCGCGTCTGGGGGCGGAGGCATCATCGCGCCGGGTGTAGATGACGACGTCGACGCCGCGGGCGCCAAGACCCCGGGCGAGCGCGGCAACGTGAACGTTCTGCCCGCCTGCATCCACGCCGCCGAGCACGGCGAGGGGGCTCGCATGGTCGGAGACCAGGGCAACTCTCACGATACGTCCCCTCCCGTTCTCCACATCTCGGCCTCGGGCGCCGCCGGCCGGGCAGGGGCCCGGGTCGTCTGACTGGTGTTTGCCCTCACCCCACCGCCTCCCCTCGCCACGGAGCACTTCCGGGTGGGGCGACGAGTGGCGGGAGCACGAGGTCGGGGCTGGCGAGCACCGAACGGATGGCGTCGACCACCTCGGAGACCGTCACACCGTCGAGGCAGGGGTGACCCGGCACCGGACAGTCCGTCGCTCTACAGCCCGCGCAGGCGATGTCCTGCTGACCGAGCAGGACGTGGCGGACCCCCCATGGCCGCCAGCGCACACTCGGCACCGTGGGTGCGTACAACTCGACGACTGCCGTTCCGACTGCCGCGGCGAGGTGCGCGGGACCGGTGTTCCCCGTGACGACGAGAACGGCGTCGGCGAGGACCTCAATGAGGGTGGCGAGGTCGGTCCCGCCCCCGAGGTCGAGGACGCCGGGACGTGATCCACTCGCGACCTGCGCCGTGAGCGCCGTCTCGTCAGGGCCGCCGGTGATGACGACTCGCCAGCCTAGGGCACTCAGCGCCTCGACCAGCGCGGCGTGCCGCTCCGGGGGCCAGGTGCGGGCGGGGACTGAGGCGCCGGGGTGGATGACGACGTAGCCGGCGGGCCCGGCGGGGTGGGGGCGACCCGCCGGGGGGCGCTTCACCTGCAGGCGGCCGTCGTCGCCGGGCGGCAACCGGTAGCCGAGTGTCGCGGCGAGCGAGAGATGGCGCTCGACCTCATGCACGTCATCGGCGATGCGGTGGCGGACGTCGAGCAGAGAACCAGGGTAGTCCACGCTGATCGCCGCAATGGTCTCGATACCCGCGAGCCGCAGGAGGAGCGCGAGCGGCAGGGGACTCTGATGGAACGACGTGAAGATGATCGCCTCGTCCAGGTCGAGGCCGGCTAGGCGGTCGACCAGGGCGAGTTCGACGTCACGGCGCACGGGTTGGGGATCCGGGTCGATCCAGCCCGCCCGGTGGCTGAGCACGGCATCGACTCCGGGCAGCAAGTGAGCGGCGGCCCGGCCTCGGGGACCGCAGAGGAAGGTGACCCTGCGCGCACCAGCGGCGACGGCCCGGACCGCGGGGCCGGTGAGCAAGACGTCGCCGATGCTGTCGAGTCGGGCGAGCAGGACATGCGGCCGACTCACTGATCTACCGCCGTCGCGCTCACGACTGCCCCGTCCCGCCGAGCAGCCGGTCCACCGCGGCGGCGAGATCCGGAGCCACCTCCGAAGCAGCGGCGACCTCCCGGCGGAGGGTAGCCGGCGTGGGGACGAGGATGCCCCGTGCACCCGCGGCCTGAGCAGCGGCCATGTCCGAGCCGATGTCGCCCACCACGGCACAGCGGGCAGGTTCGACCCCCAGGTCAGCGGCGGCCTTGAGGACGAGCCCAGGGGCGGGCTTGCGGCAGTCGCAGCCGTCCTCGGGGCCGTGGGGGCAGACGTAGAAGCCGTCGAAGGGTCCGAGCAGGTCGTCGACCCTGGTGTTGACCGTGGCAACCCGAGCGGGGGAGAGGAGCCCGCGGGCGACCCCGCTCTGGTTCGTCACGACTGCGAGTTTGAGGTGGGCGGCCCTCAGCCGGTCGAGGGCCTTCCGGACACCGGGCATGGCCCGGACGAGCGTGGGATCGCCGTTGTACGGCACATCCACGACAAGTGTGCCATCCCGGTCAAACAGGACGGCCTGCGGTGGTTGCCATCGGGCGGTGGCGGGACCTGGCTTGGTATCAGCCTTCGTCGAGCGGTCGTGGAAGACCGCCTTCACCACAGCACCTTCACGTGATTCCCCTGCTATCGCTGGTCGCGGAATTCCTCGGGGCTCCTACCCAGCGGCCCCGCCGGGAGTCATTCGGGTCCTGTGTTGGGGTACCTGCAGGCACGGGGGGGTATCAAAGCACTCGAGGATGAGAACGCGTTACACGTCGAGACCTGACCGCCGTACGGCGGCCGCCACGGCTTGGCGCTTTTCTGCGCGAACACGCCCCGCTGAAAATGAGAATAGATGGCCGAGGCGGAGGAGGGAGACTTCTGTGGCGGGAGCCGTGTGTTGCGGCAAGGGGGAGGGTTGCGAAGGTCTGCACGCTCGTGACGGAGTTCATCCTGGGTGGGTCCGAGGTGGTTGATGTTGGGGCATGCGGCGTATGGGAGGCGTGCAGGGTTTGGATCATGAAGCCGACCAGGATCGAGATGATCTCAGCTAAGCCCAGAGGGGGCACTGGCTACTCCTCGGTTGTTGCACATGCACGGCGAGGTCCTCACAGGGCAAAAGTAGCGGGGCGGAGCAATGATGACCACACGCCCTCGTGCAATGGACGGAAGCTGAGTGTCGCTGGCGAGCCATAACGAAGTGCAGCGGCGTCTTCCGCGCCAGGCGGAACTTCACCTACCTCGTCGAAGAGACTGATGGCCTCTCGAGCGTCAAATCCGACCCTCAATCGATCCCGAGGCGGTCGAGACACGCAACACATACGAGGCTACCCCTGCCGATCTCTCCGTCGGCTTCGAGGTTCCTCATGAGCCTCCTGGGGGCGGTACCACGATCCCTACATTCGCCGACTCTACGCATGCAAGGAGGTTGCTGAACTCCAACGCGAGCCGTTCACTTGAGCAAACAGGAGCGTGCCGAGCTCGTGCTCTGGACAGTTCCGCCCCCAGGTCGTTTCGTCGCCAAGACCTGCCCCGTAGCAAGCCCTGATGGGCCAACTCACCATCGTACGAGCGCAGTGGGTGGCCTCATCGTGGGGTTTACGGATACTGGAATCAAGCATCCGACGAGGCGGAGACGACGATGCCGAAGAGCAAAGAGGACCTGCCTGACACCTTGCAGCGCTCGCCTGAGGAGGCACAGGAGACCTTCATCAAAGCCCACGACAGCGCCGTGGACACGTATGGCGAGGGGGAGCGGGCCCACCGTGCGGCATGGTCCGCGGTGAAGCACAAGTACGAGAAGGTCGGAGATCATTGGGAGCCGAAGGACGAGTGGGGACCTTCCGATGAGCGGGCGGCAAGCGGCGGCCCTGACCCCGAGGGCGAGACGTACGGCGGGGTCGACGTCAAGGGTTCGACCAAGGAGGAGCTCTACGAGCGGGCACAGGAGCTGGAGATCGAAGGTCGCTCGAAGATGAGCAAGGAGGAGCTTGCGCAGGCCATCGCGGAGAAGCAGGACTGAGCGATGCCCCAGCGCCGCTGCGGGCGCTGACAGGCCTGCTGCTGGTCCTGCCCCTGGCACTGTCAGCCTGCGGACCCGACGGAGAGTCGACCGGGGCTCCGGCCACAACCTTCCAGGCGGACGACGACTCGGCGGGCGGCCGCACCGCGCCAGGTCAGTCCCTGCCCGAGGAACCTGTCGTCCAGCGCGGCCCTTTCGATGCTGAACTGGCGCTGGCATTCGCCCGCCGGCTCGCAAGCGAGGTAGGCGCCCGCCCCGCCGGCTCCTCCGGAGATGCCCACGCCCGTGCGCTGGTCGCGGCCGAGCTTCGCAGCGCAGGCTGGAGCGTCGCCGAGGAGCCTTTCGCCCTGCCGCAAGGCGGGGTCAGCGCGAACATCGTCGCCCGGCGGGGGGACCTTGGGCAGCGTGCCTTCCCCGACCAGACAAGCCCCCGACCGGCTCGCCACGTCGTCATCGGTGCGCACCACGACACGGTCGCGGGCTCACCGGGTGCGAACGACAACGCCAGCGGCGTCGGCATCCTCGTTGCTCTCGCTCGCGAACTCGGTGACGAGACCCCAGACGTTCCCGTCGTCCTCGTCGCGTTCGGAGCCGAGGAATATCAACCCTCCGAGCCACCTCGTCATCACGTGGGCTCGGAGCAGTACGCGGCGCGCCACACGGGAGACGTCGTCGCGGCGCTGTCCGTCGACATGGTCGCGAATGGGGATGTCACCTGCATCTGTTGGTTTCCGGTGGGACCCGACGTCCTCGCTGCCCGCCTCGACGAGCTTGCGCCGCCGGCCGGGTATGCCGTTCGCGCCGAGGGGGACTTCAGCGACCACGGCCCCTTCGCCCAGCGCGGTCTGCCGGGGGCCGTTCTGTGGAGCGGGAGGGACGGCGTGTACCACACCCCCAGGGATACGCCGGATCGGCTGGATCGCGGCGATCTCACGAGGTCCGGCGAACTCACCCTCGCCTTCATCCGTGATCTCAGCGCCGCAGACGCCCCCGGGTTACGGCGGAGCGGGCGGGATTGAGCCCCGGTACGGCTCCCATCTCGCCACTCCTGGCCACCCCATCGGTCGCTGGGTCCGACATGTCAGGGCGAGGCTCGGCCCACTTTTCGTCCCGCCCGGTGCGTGTCGCGGTGAATGCCATGAGGGCGATCCAGGAGGCGACCGACACTCCCCAGCCGGTGTAGGCCAGCGCTGCCGGGAGAGGCGGGCCGGGCCGGGCTTCCCGCAGCAGCAGGTCGGTGTTGCGCACGAAGAGGGCCTGGCGCTCGGGAAGCGCAGGGATGGCCGATGCGCCGATCTGCGGGTCGGCGGGCAGGTGAACGGGTGCCGCCATGACCTCGTCGCCCCGGTTCAAGACAACCACCGACTTCCAGCGCCCACCCACCGGCACCGGTTCGGACGAGAGGTACCTGCCGGGCTCGACCTCGTCGAGTGGCGATGTGACGCGGCCTCCGCCCTGCCACGAGGAGACCGCGAACACGCTGGCGTTCCGGGCCCCATCAGGTGGGTCGAGTCGTACCTCGACCTGTGCTTGCCCGGCGGTACGGTCCAGGAGGATGACCGCCCCTACCTGACCGACGTTGCGTGGAAGCGGGTAGACAAGAACGCCGAACAAGGCGACTCCGGCAAGGGCGAATCCCGCTATCGGCATGCGCTGTTCGCGTGGCGGGAATGCCCGTCCGAGGCCGGCGCCGAGGATGGCCCCGGCAAGGGCGGCCACAGGTCCAAGGACGGCGATCTTGGGCAACAGAACGGGGGAGGACGGACCGTAGCCCGCCAGGCTCACCCAGGTGAGTTCGGTGATGAGGCCTACCGTGCCTACCAGGCCCCCGGCAACGAGGGCGAAGCGCAGACGCCGCCTCGTGCCCACCAGTGCCGCAGCAGCTTCGACCACGAGCGCGCTTCCGAGGTAGAGCGGGAAGCGGGGGAAGGTGTGGTTCAGGGCGCCGGCGACCATGAAGCCCACGGCCCCCCGCACGAGCAGATAGAAGGCCGTGGCCTTGAC
>JALZEO010000328.1 GCA_030862025.1 Actinomycetota bacterium
TCCCCGTACACGGCCAGGTTGGTGGGGTCGTCGGCTGAGCGGGCGTTGCGCCCATCGGCGGCCGATCCTCCTGTCTCGTCACCGCTGACGACGGCGCGTATGGACGCCGACATGGCCCGCTCACCCATCACGTCGTCCGGGTCCTGCCACGGGTGAGGCTCGGGTCTGTGGTCGAGGCGGGCCAACCCCGCGGGGGTGGCCAGCGCCTTCACCGGGCCTCGCATGCGTCCGGCCAGCCAGGGGTCGGGCTGCGTGACGTACTCGGGATAGGCGGTCAGTCGCTCCGTGAGTTCGAAACCCTGATCGTTCGAGCGCTGCGCCAGTTCGTCGAGGTGCGGCCAGGGGTGGCCTGGGTTGACATGGTCGGGAGTGATCGGAGACACCCCGCCCCAGTCGTCGATCCCCGCGCCGAGCAACGCCGGGTAGAGGTCGGGTGAGAGATTCGGCGGCGCCTGGACGTGACAGGTCGGGCCCATGACGATGCGGGCCATCGCGATCGAGGCGATGAGGTCATCGAGCGATGGCTCCGGACGGTCGCGAAAGGCGGTATCGGGCTTGGCCCGAAAGTTCTGGACGATGACCTCCTGAATGTGCCCATATCGGCGGTGGACGTCGCGTAGGGCGAAGACGGTGTCGGCTCGCTCGACGAAGGTCTCGCCGATGCCAATCAGCAGCCCCGAGGTGAACGGAACGGACAACCGCCCGGCATCCTCGATCGTGCGCAGTCGCACCGCGGGGTCTTTGTCGGGCGCCTTCCAGTGCGCCTCGCCCTTGTCGAGCAGTCGCCGGCTCGTCGACTCGAGCATGAGCCCCATCGAGGCTGACACCTGCTTGAGGGTGGCGAGATCACTCCAGGTCATGATCCCAGGGTTGAGGTGTGGCAGGAGGCCAGTCTCCTCGATCACCCGAATCGCAACGGCCCGCAGGTACTCGAGGGTCGAGTTGTAACCGCGGGCTTCCAACCAGGTGCGAGCCGCCGGATAGCGCAGCTCGGGCTTGTCCCCCAGCGTGAAGAGCGCCTCCTTGCAGCCAGTCGCCTGTCCCTGGCGGGCGATGTCGAGCACCTGGTCCGGTGACAGGTAGGCGGGGACGTCCTTCCTCGGCGGCCAGGCGAAGGTGCAGTAACCGCACGCGTCGCGGCAGAGATGGGTGAGGGGGATGAACACCTTGCGGCTGAAGGTCACGTGGTGTCTGCGGCCGCCCGCTTCACGGATGCGGGTGGCGATGGCGCACAGCCGCTCGAGTTCGAGCCCACGACAGGTGAGCAGGGCGGCCGCCTCCTCGCGACTCAACACCAGCCCCTGCTCGGCCCGCCGCAGCGCCCGACGCCGGAGCCGTTCAAGGGTGTCCCGAGACGATGCCCCGGCTCGGCCTGCGTCTGAGCCCATGGGGTCGGACCCATCTGTCATGGCGCCCCTCCTGCCGAGGCTCGCTCAACGCTGCCGGGGCATCCTAGGTGGGACTGCGAAGGAGCGGTTTCGCTTGCCCGCCGGGAAGGGCCGCTGGTCGTTCAGTGAGCCGCGGCACGACGCCCGAGGTCGCTGACGCCACGCGGGGCGCGAGTACGGCAACGCCAGTCGCAACGGTCGCGGCCCCAATGCCCGTCGCCCACCCGATCGGACCGAGCGGGCGGCAGCCGACCAACTGGCTCACCCCAGGGGTCTGGACAACGGTCGCGAGGAGCGCCGCGGACCCGAGCGATGCTCCCAGCACGGCGGGACTACGACCGCCGACGGCAAGGGTCTGTCCGAGCTGGGTGAGGACGAGCCCGACGAGCCCCACGGTCCGGGCCCGCCCCGGTGTACCCGTCAACCGGGCGACTCCCCAGGCGGCGCCGGCGCCACCCGTGGTGGTAACGGCCCGCCACAGGATCGCCCGGTTCAGGGCCTCGCCCAGTGAGGCCTCCGGACCCTCGTGGAGCAGATCCTCGGCGGAGCGCCGGATCGGCGGACGAAGCGCGATCGCGATCGCCGGAGCGACGTCGGTCAGGAGGTTGACGAGCAGGAGCTGTCGGGCGTTGAGCGGGGATTGACCGCTCAGCAGACTCGCAGCGAGCGTGAACCCGATCTCGCCCAGGTTGCCGCCGACGAGTATGGCCACGGCTTCCCTGACCGACGACCACATGGCCCGACCCTCGACGATGGCGTCGACGATGGTCTCGATGCGGTCGTCGAAGACGACGAGGTCGGCGGCGTCGCGGGCGGCCGAGGTGCCCCGCTTCCCGACCGCGATGCCGGCGTCGGCGAGACGGATGGCGGGGGCGTCGTTGGCGCCGTCGCCGGTCATGGCCACAACGCGCCCGAGTCGCTGGAAGGCCGCCACGATGCGCACCTTGTGTGCCGGCGTGACCCGGGCGAAGACCCGGGCATGGTGGATGAGCGCCTCCAGCTCCTCGTCGTCGAGGGCATCGATGGCGGGGCCGGTGACGATGTCCTGGCCGTTGAGCAGGTCGAGTTCGGCCGCGATGCCCTCGGCGGTGCTCGGGTGGTCGCCGGTGATCATGGCGACTTCGACGCCTGCGCGCCTGAGCTCGGAGATGGCCGCGGCGGCGGCGGGACGAACCGGGTCACTGATGGCGAGGTATCCCGTGAAACAGAGCTCGGTCACCTGCTCGTCGCTCGGCTCCGCCCCCGCGGGCAGCTCCCGCTCAGCCACGGCGAGCACGCGGTAGCCCCTGCGGGCGAGCCGGTCGACCTGCTCACTCATGCGGCGACGAGTGGCAGGGTCGAGAGGCCGGGTTCTGCCATCCTCCAAGCGACGGGTGCACCGCGGCAGGATGACCTCGGGAGCGCCCTTGACGCTGAGCAGGGTCCGCTCCGCAGACTCGTCGGACGAGGCGCTCGAATGCTCGGCCTGTCCCACCGTCGCGTGGTAACCGCGTGCCGGCTCGAATGGCAGCTCGCCACGCCGCTGCCAATTTTCGGCGCCTTCATCGATGCGCACGCCCGCCATTCGAGCGCCGCGAATTATCACCTGATCGGTCGGATGCGGCAGTATCTCGCTGGTCTCGCCCGACACGCCGCCGCTGTTCGGGCGGTTCGAGCGCTCGGCGGGAGTCGCACGCAAGCCCGCGGCGAGCACTCGCCTGCGTGTCTCCGACAGCTTGTCGAGCGGCTCTTCCACCGATCCGTCGCTGACCGCGCGAAGGTCGAGTCGGCCCTCGGTGAGGGTGCCGGTCTTGTCGGCGCACAGCAGGTCGACCCGGCCCAGTGCCTCGATGGAGCGCGGGTCGCGCACGAGCGCCCCGCGGGAGCTGAGCCGCTGAGCCGAGGCGAGTTGGGCGGTCGTGGCGAGCAAGGGAAGTCCCTCGGGAACGGCCGCGGCGACCAGACCGACCCCACCCCGCGCGGTGGCAGAAACCGGCTGCCCCTGCAGAAGCCCCGCTGCCACCACGCCGACACCGCTCAACAGGGCCGCAGGGATGGTGAGGGCGGTGAGCGAGTTGAGGCGTGCTTCGACGCCGCTCTCCGTCTGCTTCTCGCCCACGAAGAAAGCACGCCGTGCTTCGGTTGAAGCCCCGACGGCGACGACCGCGGCGGTGACCGATCCGGCTGCGACGTAGGTGCCCTCGTAGAGCATGCAGCTCCGTTCCGCGACCGCCGCAGCGATTGAGGGCTCGGGTCCCTTCATCACCGTGCCTGATTCGCCCGTGAGCGTCGACTCGTCGACTTCGACTCCAGTGCCGTCGAGGATGCGACAGTCGGCAGGGACTCCCTCGCCGGCCTCCAGGCGGATGATGTCGCCCGGAACGAGCTCGGCTGCATCTACCACGGCCGGCTCGCCGTCGCGCACGACGGTGACCCGGCGGCTCTCGGCATCGCCCAGCTCCTCGATGTCCCGTTCGGTCCGAAAGCGCTGAAGTCCGCCAAGGAGCCCGTTCAGGACGACGACCCCGGTGATCATCGAGGCGTCGGCAGGCGATCCCACCACAACCGAAAGCCCCGCTCCAGCCAACAGGATTGGGGTCAACGGGTTGTTGAGCTCTTCGACGACGGCTTGGGCGAGCACGAGCGGAACGGGCCGGTTGCGGCCCGGTCGCTCTCGTCGGCGGACCGCCTCCTGTTGGGACAACCCGGCGCTGGACGTTTCGAGACGCTCCAGGACGCTCTCAGCGTCCATGACGTGCCAGGGAACGCGCTCGGGGGCGCTCGCACGTGG
>JALZEO010000015.1 GCA_030862025.1 Actinomycetota bacterium
GCACAAGGCACCGGCTGGTCGCCATCAAATCTCCTTGAGAATCACACTCTACTTCGCCTTATGTGTCCAGCCCATGTCTGCGGCCAGTCTTCGGGCCTGGATATAAGCTGCCACGCCAGCTCCAAGGGCGCATCCACAGTGACGCTACGACGAAGTCGCTCTTTCATGCCGCCCCTTGTCTCGCTTCCCAGTCGGAAAACTATGGTGTTCCCACTCTGGTGACACGTTCGAATTCGGGATTGAGCGCTAGAGGCAGCTTTGATCTCACCACAGTCTGATCACCTTCGTAGGCATTCAGGGCCCGACGCTTGATCATGTCCGAGTTGCAACGCCTTTCGTGCTCAGAGTCGCTCGCGAATAGTCTCGCGCTCGTCGCGGAGACCTCCGCCCCAGTGACGATTGCGTGGAAATCTGGACTCAGCCCCTGTGCTCGAATCCTTACCAGACCCTTGCCGTCGTCCTTAGGGAGGAAGCGCACGTCCCCACCGATGAGTTCAAGTGCTTGGCTCCACGGAAGCTATGCGGCCTCGATTGCCGAGCGGGCCGAGGAGGAGTCCAGGAGGCGAATCGTGATCCTCGTCACTGCAGCGACAGGCAATGTTGGCTCATACCTCGTACGGGAGCTCCGTGAGCAGGGTTTGCCCGTGCGGGCATTCGTGCGCGATCCGACGAAGGCTGCGGAGCAGCTCGGCGACGGCGTCGACCTCACGGTGGGTGACTTCTCAGAGCCGGAGTCGGTGCGACATGCGCTCGAGGGTGTGGACAAGCTGTTCCTGGCGTGTCCCAACCACCCGCGGCAGGTCGACTACGAAACCGGGGTGGTCGATGCCGCAGGGGCGGCGGGCGTCGAGCGGATCGTGAAGCTGTCCACGCTTGCGGCGCAGGTCGGTTCGCCGGTCGACTTCTGGGACTGGCAGGGTCGCATCGAGCAGCATCTGCGGCGATCGGACGTGCCGGCTGTCATCGTTGCCGCCAGCACCTTCATGTCAAACCTGTTCAGTGTGGCTGAGTCGGTTCGCCGTGAGGGCAGGATCTACGCGCCGGCCGACGGTGCAAGCATCTCCTGGGTTGACCCGCGGGACGTCGCCGCCGTCGCCGCGGTGGCGCTGACCGTCGGCGGCCAGGAGGGAAAGACCCATGTAGTCACGGGTCCCGAGGCGCTCACGTACGCCGAGGTCGCCCAGACCCTGTCGCAGGTAACGGGGCGCAGCGTCGAGTTCGTCAACGTGCCCCCCGAGGCCGCCTATGCGAGCATGGTCGCCGCCGGCATGCCGAACTGGGTCGCCCGGAACCTCGTCAGAATGTTGGAGTTTTTTCAGAAGGGCGCTGCCGAGCAGACCACCGACACCGTTCGCAAGCTCACCGGACGCGAGCCGCAAACCTTCACAGAGTTCGCTCAGGACCACGCGACGCTCTTCCGAGCCTGAGCGTGGCGACTCCTCCCGGGCATGCACCGGGAACTAGACTGCGCCCCGGCCCCCCGTTCTGTGTCAGCCAGTGCCGCTGGATGCCGTCTGACCTGCGTTTCGCTCAGCGACCGTCCCGCTCCAGGTAGCGGGGTGCGCCCGATGTCCGCCCATTCGATTGCAAGGTTGCAATCTTTGGGACGACCAGCGGCGAAGGCACGAACCGGCCGCGGCTTTTGCTTTCACAGCCGGCGTTGAATGGTAGCGCTCGCCTCCCGAGGCAGCGGCCGGCGGGGGCTTCTGACCGGCTTGGGGCCTCGTTAGACCGGCGAGGGCCCCTGGGTTTGATTAGGTCTGCATTTTGGCCGGTGATTCATGATTCAGTTGGCCTCGAACTCGTCGAGCAGACTCGTCATGCCGAGTTTCCTCGCCGTCGCTGTCGCCTGTTCACGCATTTCGGCGGCCCGTTCGACGTCGCCTGGTTCTCTCCGACGGTCCAGCATGGAGGCGTAGTCGGCGCGAGTCTGGGCCACGAGCGGGAGCGAGCCGAGCGCCTGGTTGCGTGCGAGCGCAGCTTCGAAGTGGGCTGTCGCGTCCTCCCAGCGGCCCAGCGTGGTGGCGAGCAGCCCGAGTTGGCGTTCGATCGAGCCGAAGCACACGACCGCCCGGTCGCTCACGTTGTGTCGGTCCCGGTATGGGAGTAGCAGCGGATAGAGGATCTTTGCCCGTTGGGTGTCGCCGAGGGCGGCGCAGACCTCCGAGCCGAGGGCCGTGAGGTCTATCAACAGCACGTCGCGCGGCAGGTTCGCGAAGCCAGGTCGGGCCGCGCGCTCGAAATACTCCCGGCCGTCCCGCAGCCTGCCAAGGCGAATCAGCAGGAGCGCGATTCCGGCACTCCACCCGTGGTGCTCCTTCATCCATTGGGGCAGCTCTTCTATGAGCGCTGATAGCTCCTCGAGGCTGCCCCGCTCCAAGAGCAGTGCCCAGCGTTGGCCGAGGTAGATGGGCTCGGCGCTGGGGTCGCCTGCTGCTTCTCCGATGCGACGTGCTTCCTGCATGAGGTGCTCTGCTTGAGCGTAGTGTCCCGCCAGGAGGGCACGCATCGCCCGCCACATGGTGGTGTCACGCTGGTAGAGGGGCTCGCCGAGCTGGTTGGCGAGCTTGGTGTGAAGCTCGAGTTCGCGGTCGGCTTCGTCGATGTTGCCGCGTTCGAGCACATCCACCAGGCGCCAGCCGTGCCCGTCCGCCGCGCGGCGGAGATCTCCGGTGCGTTCGCCGATGGCTATGAGTTCCTCGTCGACTTCGAGCCGCTCGTCGAGGTCATCCGGTCCCAGCAGAGGACGCTTGGCGAGGAGCACCTCGGCGAGCGCGGCGTCATCGCCGCTGCTGCGGGCGACCTGCTCGGCTTGGCGTATAAGCCGCTGCCGGCGCTGCTCGGAGCCCTGGGCGTAGAGCGCCTGGGCGAGACGGGCGAGGACGCGGGCCCGCAGCGGGGAGGGCTCCTCGGGCAGGCGCTCGAGGGCCTCCTCGAGTGGGCCGATGAGCTGTCCTTCCGTGTCCCACACCAGCCATGCCTCGGCTCGGCCGAGGGTGGCCTCGGCCAGCCGTTCTGTCCGATCGTGGGCGCGGGCGAGCTCGGCGGCGCGGGTGAAGGTGGCGCGGGCCTCGTCGCTGCTGCCGGTCCGCTGCTGCGCACGTCCGAGCCCGAGCTGCACCGCCAGCTGCCGGTTCACGTCCTCGGGGGTGAGGGGAGGTGGGGGAAGGGCTGCCACGGCCCGCTCGTAGAACGACAGGGCTTCGCGGTTCGCCAGGCGCTGCAGCGAATGGGCACCGGCGGCGATGAGGTACTCCACGGCGCGGTCGGTGTCGCCGGCCTGCTCGAAGTGGGCAGCGAGTACCGCGGCGAGGTCACCACCGGCGACACCGGCCACCTCGACGATGGCTTCGCCGACGGCACCGTGAAGGCGTCGCCGTTGCTGTCGCAGCAGCGAGCGATGGGCGGCCTCGTGCAACAGCGGGTGCCGAAAGGTGTACTCGAGCACCGGCTCGATGTTGGCGACCTCGACGAGCCCGCCTCCCTCGAGCACCGCGAGCTCCGCGTGACCGCCGACGAGGCCGAGCCGATCGAGCACGACGTCGAGAATCCGGACGGAGAACTGGCGGCCGATGACGGCAGCGACCTTCAGGACCTCCCGCGCCCGCTCGGGGAGACGATCGATGCGAGCCAGCAGAAGGCCGTGAATGGAGTCGGGGATATCGACGTCGGCCACGTCACCGCTGAACGTCCAGCCCTCTGCCCTGCGAATGAGCAGCCGGCGTTCGACGAGCGAGTGGAGTATCTCCTCCACGAAGAGTGGGTTGCCCTCCGATCTGGCTACCACAAGCTCGACCAGCCCTGCGGGAGGAGCCTCGGTCCCGAGCAGGGCCTGGACCAGACGCCGGCTGTCATCCTCGCTCAGCGCGCCGAGCCGCAGGTCGACGAGGGTGTCACCGAAGTGGCGGCGCAGCTGGGTCACGAGCTCCCAGCCGGGCCCGCTGCGTTCCACCCGGGACGTGAAGACCATGAGTAGCGGCGCCTCGTCGGCGACCGTCAGGAGCTTCGTGAGAGTCTCCACCGACGCCTGATCGGCCCACTGGACGTCTTCGCAGACCACTACGAGCGGTCCGGATCGTGCGCTAGCGAGCAGGACCTGGCGGAGCGCGTCGAGGTAGCGGGCCTGGAGTGCGGTGGGGTCGAGGCCCTGTACTCGGCGGGCATCTGCTGCTTCCAGGGGCAGGGCGAGCAGGTGGGCGAGGTAGGGGTCGACGTTGGTGGCAGCCTCCCCCAGCAGGTCCTTGAGGACCTTGGACAGCAGCTCGCGAGCCACCTTGTCGTGGCTCGATGCCGACACGCCCAGCAGATCCCGGACGAACTCGAGCAGCACGTGATAAGGGAGGTCTTGGCCATAGGAGAGGCAGCGGCCCTCGGCCAATGTCATGCCCGGATCGACGCTCGTCGCCCAGGCACGCAACTCACCGACCAGTCGACTCTTGCCGATGCCAGGCTCGCCGCTCACCAGCGTGGCCCTGCCACGGCCGGCACGTACGAGCGCGAGCGTCTGACGCAGACGCGCCAACTCTTCGCTACGACCCAGCGCAGGGCGGTCAGGTTCGCCAAGGCTCCGTTGAGGACGTGGCGCTGGAGACAGGTTCCGTACCCGATAGGCCTGGACGGGTGCGCTCTTGCCTTTCGCCGTGATGGGACCGAGCTCATCCGCCTCCACCAGGGGTGCTATCCGCTGGTAGGTGGAGTCGGTGATGAGGACTTCCCCCGGATCGGCGGCGGTCTGCATGCGAGCGGCGACGTTGACTGCGTCTCCCAGAGCCGTGTAGCCGTAGCGGAGGTCGGTGGCGATGTCGCCGACCACGACCTCACCGGTGTTGATGCCCACGCGAACCTGCAGGCTGGTCGCGCCAGCAACAGCCCCACGCATCTCCAGCGCCGCTCGCACCGCCCGTTCGGGGTCGTCCTCGTGAGCGGTCGGAGCACCGAAGAGAGCGAGTATGCCGTCCCCGAGGAACTGCGCCACGGTCCCCCCGTAGCGCTCCACCGACTGCGACATGACTGTGAACGCCCGGTTGACGAGCCCGACCCACTCCTCGGGGTCCATCTGCTCGGCAAGCGATGTCGACCCCACGAGGTCGACGAACAGAGCGGTCACCGGCTTCCGCTCCCCTTGCACCGGCGCGTCAGTATTGAGCGCGACAGGGCTCCCACAGCTGGGACAGTGCTGCACGTCAGCCGCGACTGGCTGCCGACATCGCGGGCAGAGACGCAGCATTCAGCCTCCGGCTCTGCGGCCGAACATGGCGAGCAGCACCCACTGCTCGTCAGCGTCGGCAGGGATTTCCGGCCGCCGTCCGATCGCGCCGGCCTGCCGGTATTCCTCCTCCTTCGACGCGAACCACGCTGCGGCGGCCCTGACCAGCTCAGGGTCGAGGCGGTCTGGAGCTCCGATCGCCTGTGCAAGGTCCCAGCCGTGGATGAGGTGCTCGGAGAACAGCTGAAGCGCGTATTCCTCGCCCGTCACGTCACCCGCCGAGATGTGCACGGTCCGCGTCATCGCTCCTTCCGCCCTCATCGCCTCGAGCGCCTCTGTGGCCGACTCCTGCCACGCCCGTCTGGGGTCGTCGCCCAGCAGGTCGCCTTCGAAACGGTCGCCGACCTCCTCGATCGTCATGCCCGTCATGAGCGGCCTCGTCCAGCGATTCTCCACCACGAGATGGTTGACGAGATCGCGCACGTCCCACTCCTGATCGGGAGTCGGCGAGTGCCACTGGTTTTCGCCGACCATCCCGACCAGTTCGCCGAATCCCTCGACCGCCCGCCGGTGGAGCTCCGCTGCGTCCATGCTCGTCCCCCGGAAGTACGTCTTGCGTCTCGTCAAAAACGGCGACCACGTCCCTCCTCGGGGTTTCGATAGCAGAGGGCGCAGAAACCGTCGTTGTACCTGGCAAGTGGATGATCGCAGGCGAGTGGCAGGGCGGGATCCCTAGGGCGCCCCCTACCGCCTCATCCCACCTGCCTCAGGTGCCCAGCACCATTTACTCGTAATTACTTCGTAGCCCAGACGAGCGATGTGTCGGGTTCCATATTTGTCGTTGTAAGAGCTCAGGTCGCTCGTCATGGCGTCGAGTGGCTAACGCCACACTGGCCGACTGTACATTGTCCATGGTACACGGGTGCTATTGGCCGACGTGGATTGGGTTCCTGATGTGCTCGGCGCCCACGCGACATACGGCCGGCAAACCACCTTGGAGAGCTGCCCACGCTCCGGTTCGGACGCCGCCTCATCGTCCCCACCGGCCGACTGCTGTCGATGCTCGGAGTGACCGAGTTGTCCGACTTTGATGTGGACGGTCGCGGGGCTGTCGTGATCGCCGGCGGCTCGTTGTCTACGCCAGTCCCCGCAGTCGCTGGATTCGCGCCGGCCTGCGCGTGAGCATGGTCTGCGGCGAAACCGCGGTGGCGAACGCGTGACGACGTGAGGGGCAGCGTCATCAACAACCGGTGCAGCCGCTGCACCGGTCGGGTTAGCGGCCGGGTCTGTCCGCGCTGCGAAACCCGCGACCACATCAACTGGGGATACGTAGTCGAACTCGGGACGGACCCCTCCGGGAAGCGCAAGCAACGCCTCCGCAGCTACGGGACCCGGCGTGAGGCCGAGGAACAGCTCAGCGAGGCTCTCACGGCCCCTGATGACTCAGACCCGCTGGAGCCGACCCGGTTCGAGTACCTCCACGGTCACTGGCTCAGCGCGACCCAGCCACCACACGTCAGCTGGAAGACGTGGAACGACCGCAAACAGCAACTCGAGAACCACGTCCTCCCCCGGCTCGGTGAGGTGCTGCTGTCTGACCTCAAGCCGACGGACCTGAACCTCCTCTAAGCGGATCTGCTTGCGGATGGCCGGATCGGCGTCGAAGGCGGTTTGGCCCCGGCCTCGGCGCATGGAATCCATCGCATCATCCGCAAGGCGTTGAACGATGCGATTTCTTGGGGGCTGCTGGTCGCGAACCCGGCGGCCAGCGCCAACCCGCCACGTCTGGCGGCCGTTCGCGCAGCGCGGCGTCGCAAGATGCAGACTTGGACAGCGAGTCAGGTCCAGACCTTCCTGAACCAGACGTCCGTCGACTAACTCCACGCCCTGTGGTACGTCGCTCTGGCCACGGGACTGCGGCGTTCGGAGCTGCTCGGCCTGAAGTGGACGGATGTTCACCTCGAGAAGCGGTTCGTGACCGTACGGCACACCGTCATCGAGGCAGAAGATGGCTATGGGCTCGTAGGCGACCAGAAGTCCCTCACCTCAGGGCGCACCATTTACCTGGACCGGCGCACTTGCGACCTTCTACGGGCCCACCGAAAGCGTCAGGCCACTCAGCGCGACGACGCCGGGGCCGCATGGCAGGCGTCCGGCGTAGTGTTCGCCGATCCCCTCGGGCGCCCCTGGGATGCAGCCCGCGGTGGCGGAGCGGCTCGCCGAGCTCATCTTCGGGACCGACGAGGAGGACCCAGAGGACGCCGCCGACCAAGCGGACGACGATCGCTCGTGATCAATACGTGATCAACTCGCTGTGGCCCGGGTCGCCTCGCTGACCCCACACCCCTTCTGACCTGAGCGAACGTTGGTGGACCC
>JALZEO010000022.1 GCA_030862025.1 Actinomycetota bacterium
CCCCCTAGCATGACAGGCTACCGGCGTGCCAGTAAGTGCTCGACGCATAGAGCTTTTCCGGGCGGCAGAACGCGCAACGGCAGCTCCCGCCCGATGGGGAGGCCCGAGGTTGACCCATGCCGAGACGGAGCTGGCAGGTCAGGCGTTCCTGGAACCAGGCTACTCGAGTCGCCCCGGCTGTCTCGTACTCGAGGGCGCTTCTCTGTGCGGCTGATAGGAACGCGCCCCCATGCAGGAATCGCCCTGTCTCGGCGCCTTAGGCGCTCCGGCCACTTCTACGGCGCGACGTAAGAGGATGATTACTTTGTGATACGATCTAGGCAGTCTCGTGCTCGGTCGTACTCATGATCCGTCCGGCATGGTCCTCAGGGCGTTGCGAGCCCCCGCTCGGCCCAAATGAGGTAACGAGAGGGCTAGTCAAAGTTTATGCCACGTGTCTAATATTTCTTCGTTGCCCGGTTTGGCCTACCACAGGACACTGATCGTGGAGTCGACTCCTGCTCTCGCCGTCAGCCTCGTAGACGAACCCTTGGCTCGGAGGTTGGTCGAACGCGTCGACGGGCTCGAACGGCCAGACGAAGCCGTGGCGGTCACGGGGCGACTGGGCCCCGTACAGCGCTGGATCCTCGAACGACTGGCCGCCGCCGCGGATGCCGAGCCGTGGCCACCGTGGGTTCCCATCACACGTCTGGCGGCCGATTATGCGGGTGGCGGCCTGCCGAGCCAGCGCCAGGTTGCCTCGATTCGACACGCCTGCCACCGGCTCGCGAAACTCGGACTCATCGAGTCAGCCGGACGTTGGATCGAACGCGAAGAGACGCGAAGCCCGCTCCGTCTCAGGCGGGAGGAGAGGGTGAGAAGGCGGCACCTCTGTGTTCGCCTGCCTCTGACGACGGATGAGCGGGCTTCTTGGGTGGCGGCGCAAGGCCGGCCCGCCCGCGCCTGCCGACAGGGCGCAGGTGACATGCGTGAGCGAGAGCTCGCCAGAGAGTGGTGAGCGAGTGCATTGACTCGGGCATCCATGCGCCTTCATGCATGCTTTGTGCGTGTGGACACCTGGACGCGATGAGCCGGACCTGAGCGCCGCGCGTCCGTCCCTGCCATGACTGCGGCGGTCGGCTCCAACCGCCGGTAAGGACGCCGGCCGGTCATCCCTTGCTCGTTGCGCGTGAGCCCAGGCGACGGCCCAGCATCTTCTTGGCCCTGAAGCGGATCGACGGCGACTCCGCTATGGGCATACGACATGTAGAGGTATGCTCGGAGGAGACACGACGTCCTGACAGCCCAGGGGGGAAGCATGTGCCTCGGGATTCCCGGGCAGATCGTAGAAATCGTCGACCCGGTCCATCACCGCGCCGTCGTGGACGTCGAGGGAGTGCGCCGGGAGATCTCCGTCGCACTGCTCGCCCTGGACGATGAGGGGGGCGTCGAGCTGGGCGACTGGGTGCTCATCCACGTCGGCTTCGCCATGGCGAAGATCGACGAGC
Organism: Actinomycetota bacterium; assembly: GCA_030862025.1. Taxonomy (GTDB): domain Bacteria; phylum Actinomycetota; class Nitriliruptoria; order Nitriliruptorales; family JAHWKO01; genus JALYGD01. The sequence continues at coordinate 1,488 of JALZEO010000022.1, forward strand.
ATGAAGCAGCCGAGACCCTATCGGCGCTGCGAATGCTCGGAGCAGCCTACGACGACGAGATCGCACAGATCCGAGGAGATGAACGCGTCCCATGACCTCGAGCGCGGCCGCCACATCAGGCCCCGCCTTCCCTGCTGGTGACCTGGGCGAGCTCGCGACCGATCTCTCCGCGGCCTCGCTCGCACTGGCCCGCAGTTTCGCCGGGGGTGCCACGATGTGGTGCTGCTCCCCGCGTTGGCCCCACCATGCCCGTCACGTGGCCGTGGAGTTCGTGCACCCGGTGATCGTTGGCAAGAGGGCTCTGCCCGCGCTCATCGTCCCCGGCGACGACCTTGTCGCCAACCTGCGCGTGTCGGTGCGACCGGGTGACATCATCGTCGCAGTCGCTGATGCGCACGACCCCGCCGTGGGGGAGGCCATGCGGCGTGCGCGAGCCTGGGGAGTCGAGACGGTCTGGATCGGCGCGGGACCCCGGCCGGAGCGTGGAGCAGCCGATCACGTGATCTGGCTCACCGCTGACGAGGCGCTCGCCTCCTACGACGGCCGTTTCATCTTCCTCTACCACGTGCTCTGGGAGCTCACCCACGTCTGCTTCGAGCACCCCGGCTTGCTGAGCCAGGAGGAAGTGTGCGAGGGGGAGGTGTGCGTCACCTGCTCGGACGAGGGTCGGCTCGGTGAGGTCGTGCGCATCGATGAAGAGACCCGGGTACTCGTGCGTACCCCAGCCGGCACGGAGCCCGTCGACACCGACCTGGTGGGTCCGGTGGAGGAGGGTGATCTACTCGTAATCCATGCCGGTGCGGCGATCACCCGCCTGGAGCGGTGAAGCGATGACGGAGATGGTCGAGTGAGGGGCGCTCTTCAGGAGCGACCCGAGAGGAGCTGTCTTAGGTCCCCTAAGACGGCGACGGAGATGGTCGAGTGAGCGACGAGCAGACCGGCTTTCTCTACCCCTTTTTGGAAGCTGAGGAGCGCGACGCTGACGCGCTGCTCGCGGACCTCGCCCGTTCGGCGAACGCAAAGGCCGAGGAGAGCCTGCGCCTGCGAACCGTGACCCTGGAGCGATGCGACGCCCAGCTCGCCGAGGTCGCCAGCGCACTAGCAGAGCGCTTCGCTGCGGGCGGGCGCATGTTCACCTTCGGCAATGGCGGGTCCGCAACCGACGCCGCTGGCCTCGCGCTGCTGTTCACGCGCCCGCCGTGGGGAAGCCCGCTCCCGGCCCGCTCGCTCGTGAGCGACGAGTCCATCCTCACGGCCCTGTCGAACGACATCGGTTTCGACGTGGTCTTCTCTCGGCAGCTCATCGCCCACGCCCGGCCGGGCGACATCGCGCTGGGGCTGTCCACGAGCGGCAACTCCGAGAACGTGATCCGCGCGTTCGAGGAGGCACGACGGCGAGACCTCCTCACGGTGGGCCTCGCCGGCTACGAGGGTGGCGCCATGGGCGCCTGCGCAGACCTCCAGCACTGCATCGTTGTGCGCGCGGACAGTGTGCACCGCATCCAGGAATCTCAGGCAGCAATCGGCTACGTCCTGTGGGAGCGGGTACAGGAAGCCCTCGACTCGCGAAGGGCGGCCGCTACGACGAAGGGTGACCGGTGAAGTTCGTTGACGAGTTTCGTGACCCGGCGGCGGCGCGCGCACTCGTGCGCGAGATCCGGGAACTGGCCGGACACGGCCACTTCAAGTTCATGGAGGTGTGCGGCGGGCACACCCACACCATCTACCGGCACGGCATCGAGCAGCTGCTACCAGACAGCGTCGAACTCGTCCACGGACCCGGTTGTCCGGTCTGCGTCATTCCCATGGGGCGCGTCGACGACGCGATCGCTGTGGCCGAAACCCCGGGGGTGATCTTCACCACTTTCGGGGACATGATGCGCGTACCGGGCGGCGATGGCAGCCTCCTCGAAGCGAAGGCCCGCGGGGCGGACGTGCGGATGGTGTATTCGCCGCTCGACGCACTGATGATCGCGAGGGACAACCCAGACCGTGAGGTCGTGTTCTTCGCGGTCGGGTTTGAGACGACCGCACCCTCGACGGCGGTGACGCTGTTGAGGGCCCGGGCCGCGGGCATCACGAACTTCAGCGTGTTCTGCAACCACGTCACCATCGTCCCGCCGCTCAAGGCCATTCTCGAGTCCCCCGACCTGCGCCTCGACGGCTTCATCGGCCCCGGGCATGTGAGTACGGTCATCGGCAACCGGCCCTACCGCTTCGTGCCGCGTGACTACGGACTGCCGCTGGTGACGACGGGCTTCGAGCCGCTCGACATCCTTCAGTCCGTGGCCATGCTGCTCACCCAGATCCGTGAGGGACGCTGCGAGGTCGAGAACCAGTACACGCGGGTCGTCCGCGACGAGGGCAACCCCCGCGCCCTGCAGATCCTCGCCCAGGTGTTCGCCTTGCGGCCGCACTTCGAGTGGCGCGGGCTCGGCTTCATCTCGCAGAGCGCCCTGAAGCTCAACGACGACTTCGCGCTCTGGGACGCCGAGCTCCGCTTCTCCGTGCCGGGGGTGAGGGTGGCCGATCCGAAGTCCTGCCAGTGCGGCGAGGTCCTCAAGGGGGTCATCAAGCCCTGGGAGTGCAAGGTGTTCGGCACCGCCTGCACCCCCGAGACTCCGATCGGCACCTGTATGGTGTCCTCGGAGGGGGCGTGCGCCGCGTACTACAACTTCGGGCGTCTCCACCGCATCGCCTCAACCGTCGCCGCTGGGTCCCGATGAGATGAGTGAGGCACCCCTAGCCGACGATGAGTCGGTCGCCCATGGGCACGACCGCGAGCTGCGCATGCACGAACGCATCGAGGCGTTCCGTCGTCGGAGGCCACGCCTCAAGGACGAGGTCATCAACCTGGCACACGGCGCCGGAGGGAAGGCCTCAGCCGCGCTCATAGACGCGGTCTTCCTCGAAGCCTTTCGCAACGATGCGCTCGCCCCGCTCGGGGACGGGGCGGTTCTCGCCCTGCCTTCGGGCGAGCGCATCGCGCTCAGCACCGATTCGTTCGTCGTGAAGCCGTGGCGGTTTCCCGGCGGAACGATCGGGCAACTCGCGGTGCACGGGACCGTGAACGATCTTGCGATGGTGGGGGCGCGCCCCCTCTGGATGTCGGCGGCGTTCGTGCTCGAGGAGGGCTTTCCGATTGACGATCTCCGCACCATCGTCGCCGACATGGCCGAGGCCGCCGAACGGGTCGGTGTCTCCATCGTGACCGGCGACACGAAGGTGGTGAACAAGGGCGCCGCGGACGGGCTCTATGTGAACACGACCGGTGTCGGTGTCGTCTCGCCAGACCGTGAGCTCAGCGCCGCCCTGGTGCGGCCGGGCGACAAGGTCATCGTGTCGGGCACCCTCGGTGACCACGGAGTCGCGGTCATGCTCGCCCGGGGTGATCTGGCCCTCGCCGCCGACGTCGCATCCGACACGGCACCCCTCGCCGATCTGGTCGAGCTGCTCCTCGCGTCGGCGCCCTCGACCCGCTGGCTGCGTGACCCCACGCGCGGCGGGCTCGGCACTGTCCTCAATGAGCTCGCCCGTGACGCTGAGGTCGCCGTCGTCCTCGACGAGGCCGAACTGCCCATCCGCCCTGTCGTGAACGGGGCCTGCGACATCCTCGGCATCGACCCGCTCTACGTCGCGAACGAGGGCAAGTTCGTCGCGATCGTCCCGCCTCAGGAGGCCGAGGCCGCCCTAGCGGGGCTCTGGTCACACCCCCTGGGCGCGGCCGCACGCGTGATCGGCGAGATCCGCGCCGAGCCGCCTCGGATCGTCCTGCTCAACACCGCGTTCGGTGGGAGCCGGATCGTCGACATGCTCGTCGGCGACCCTCTCCCCCGCATCTGCTGACCGGGCCGACGTGGATCGCGAGCGCCGCAGCATCCGCGTCACGGGGACCGTGCAAGGAGTGGGGTTCCGCCCCTTCGTGTACCGGCTGGCAGTAGAGCTCGGCCTCGTTGGATTCGTCGCCAACGACCAGGCCGGCGTGGTCATAGAGAGCGAGGGATATCCGGCCCGCCTCGACGAGCTCTGCCGACGTCTCGAGGCTGAGCCCCCACCGCTCGCCCAGGTCTCCTCGGTGAGCTGGCGGCCGCTCCCGCCGCTCAGGACCGAGCCGAGCTTCCGAATCGTTGTGAGCGTGGACGCAGGAGCGCCCGACGTGCCCGTCAGCATCGACGTCGCTCCATGCGTGGACTGCCTCGCCGAGCTGACCGACCCAGCCGACCGTCGCTTCGCCTACCCGTTCATCAACTGCACGAACTGTGGGCCCCGCTACACCATCATGAAACGGGTGCCCTACGACCGGTCGCTGACCACCATGGCCTCGTTCCGCATGTGCCACGACTGCCAGGCCGAGTACGACGACCCCACAGACCGGCGCTTCCACGCGCAACCCAACGCCTGCCCCGCTTGCGGGCCGCGGCTGCGACTGCGTGACCCCTCAGGCGGGGTCGAGTTCGAGGCCGTTGGCGCTCTCGAGGGTGTTGTTGCCCGGCTGCTCGCCGGTGAGATCCTCGCGGTCAAGGGAATCGGCGGTTACCACCTTGCCACAGACGCCACGAACGCACGGGCGGTCAAAGAGCTGCGACGACGCAAGGCCCGTGACGACAAGCCGTTCGCGGTGATGGTCGCCGACCTCGCCACCGCGAGGCGGCTGTGCGAACTCGACGGGGCGGCGGAGGAGGCGCTCGTCTCGCCGCGGCGACCCATCGTCCTGGCTCCCCGACGGACTGGTGGTGCGGTAGCCGAGGAGGTCGCCCCGGGGCTGCCCGAGCTCGGCCTCATGCTGCCCTACAGCCCCCTCCACGTGCTGCTGCTCGAACGGGTCGGACGTCCCCTCGTCATGACCAGCGGGAACCTGAGCGACGAGCCCATCGCCCACGAAGACGAAGATGCCTTCACGCGGCTCGGGCCACTCGTCGACGCCGTGCTCTCCCATGACCGCGGGATCCACATCCGCTGTGATGATTCGGTGGTCCGAGCCAGGGTCGATGGGCACCCCCAGCTTGTGCGTCGCTCACGGGGGTACGCACCCGAACCGCTGCCACTCCCCGGGTCCGCCCGTCGCCAGGTGCTCGCGGTTGGGGCCGAGCTCAAGAGCACCGTCGCGGTTACAAAGGGCAGCTCGGTTTTCGTCAGTCACCACATCGGCGACCTCGAGCACTACGCGACCTACCGCTCTTTCCTGCAGGCGGTCGACCACCTCTGTCACCTCTTCGGTGTCGAGCCTGAGGTCGTCGCGCACGACCTCCATCCCGAGTACCTGTCAACGAAGTTCGCTTCAGAGCTCGACCTGCCCCTCCGCGCGGTGCAGCACCACCACGCCCACGTCGCGTCGTGCCTCGTCGACCACCGCGAGCGCGGGCCGGTTCTCGGGCTCGCCTTCGACGGACTCGGTTTCGGTTCCGACGGCACGCTGTGGGGCGGAGAGTTCCTCGTCGCCGACCTTGAAGGGTTCGAGCGGGTCGGGCACCTTCGAGCCGTGCCGCTGCCAGGGGGGGCCGCGGCGATTCGCGAGCCTTGGCGCATGGCCTTGGCATGGCTGCGTCTCGCCCTGGGTACGGAGGTAGCGTCGAGCTGGGGCGCCGCCGTCGACGAGCGCTGGGCGGGAGTGCTCAGCCTCCTCGAGAGCGGCCGGTCGCCGGTCACGACGAGCATGGGGCGGCTGTTCGACGCCGCCGCTGCTCTGCTCGGAATCCGGCCGCGAGTGACCTACGAGGGTCAGGCAGCCATCGAGCTCGAGGCCCTGGCCCGACGGATCACCGCGGCCGAGGCGCCGAGCTACCCGGTCGAGCTTCACTCAGCAGACGACGGGTGGACCTTCGACCCCGCTCCCCTTCTCGCCGCGATGCTTGGCGAACGGCGGCGTGGTGTACCGGCGGCGGTGATCCCCGCCGGGTTCCATACGAGCCTCGCTGAAGGTGCTGCCACCATGGCCGACGAGCTGTGCCGGCGCCATGGTCTCGACACGGTCGCACTCAGCGGGGGCGTGTTCCAGAACGTCCGGCTGACGGACCTGCTCGCGAAGGGTCTGCGTGCCGCGGGGCTCCGCACCCTCACTCACGAGCGCGTTCCGGCCAATGACGGGGGGATCAGCGTGGGACAGGCGGCGATCGCGGCC
>JALZEO010000029.1 GCA_030862025.1 Actinomycetota bacterium
CTGCTCGTGGCGGCCTTCGTCGGCTTGGCGACCGCCGCCGGCATGTGGGCGATCGGTCTCCCCTTCTGGGGGCTCGTCGGCATCATCGCCGGGGTCTTCAACCTCGTTCCGGCCGTGGGGCCGTTCATCGCCGGCGCGGTGGGGGTGGTCATCGCGCTCACGCTCGGCGACGGCGGCGGACAGGCCATTCTCGTCGTCGTGATCGAGACCGTTGTCCAGCAGGTCGACAACCATGTCATCACCCCGCAGGTGCAGGGTCGCGCCGTCGACCTCAGCCCTCTCACGATCGTGCTCGCCCTCGTCCTGGGAGGCACCCTCTGGGGTCTCGTCGGGGCCTTGCTCGTCATCCCGGTCTTGGGGGCACTGAAGGTCGTCGCGCTCCACATCATGGCAAAGACGGTGCCGTGGGCGCTCCCGGAGCCAAAGGCAGCCCCTGAGGTCAGCCCGGCCCCGGAGGATGAAGACGCCGAGCCGGCCGACGCAGAGCCACGTGACGTGGCGCAGGCCAACCTCCCCGGGAGCTCATAGCCTCAAAGCCGAAGCGGCGTCTGCCCTCGGGGACCCGGGGCGCCGGGTTGCGCACAGCGCGTACCGAAGGGCACAGTAGCGGGGCAGCTCATCCGGAGAGGTGGAGGGCTCGGGCCCGTCGAAACCTCGGCAACCTCCCGCGGACGCGGCGGGAACGGTGCCAAACCCGGTCTCTTGCAGCGGGCGCGCCCAGCGGCGTGCTCGTGGGGAACGATGGGCAGGCGCGTCGCAGCGCCCGTCCCGGACCTCCCCAGGTGGGAGGTCCGTCTTTGGTAGCGGACCCGCCACCTGCACAACGGAAGGACGACGCCCTGGACGCGCTGAGGTCGAACGTCACTGCCCTTCGCTGTCGTGAGTGCGGTCATGTTGCGGATGTCGGTCCCACTCACGTGTGCGGCTTCTGCTTCGGACCACTTGAGGTGGTCTACGACGAGGCGGTCGCCGCCACCCTGTCGCGTACGACGATCGCAGCCGGACCGCCAAATGTCTGGCGCTACGCGCCACTTCTGCCGGTGATCGCGAGCGGGCCGCTGCCGACCGATCTCGGGTCCGGCTTCACCCCTCTCGTTCGGGCACCCCGACTTGCGCAGCGCCTGGGGCTCGGCGAGCTATGGCTGAAGGATGACACCCGCAACCCCACGGGCTCCTTCAAGGATCGGGTCGTGTCGGTCGCTCTCGCCGCCGCCCGAGCCTTCGGTCTCGAAACCATCGCGTGCGCTTCGACCGGCAACCTCGCCAACTCCGTCGCGGCCCATGCCGCGAAAGCCGGTATGCCCGCCTATGTCCTCGTCCCCCACGACCTCGAACAGGCGAAGATCGTCGCCTCGGCCGTTTACGGTGCCAATCTCGTCGCCGTGAAGGGCACCTACGATGATGTCAACCGTCTCGCGGCCGAGGTCGCCGACGCCCGCGGCTGGGGCTTTGTGAACGTGAATCTTCGGCCCTACTACGCCGAGGGCTCGAAGACGCTCGGGTTCGAAGTCGTCGAGCAACTGGGTTGGCGGCTGCCCGATCACGTCGTCGTACCGATCGCGTCCGGCTCACAACTCACGAAGGTGCACAAGGCCTTCCGCGAACTGGTCCGTTATGGGCTCGTCGAGGAGCATCCGGTTCGGATCTCCGGGGCGCAGGCCGCCGGCTGCGGACCAGTCGCCACCGCCTTCAAGGAGGGGTCGGACCTCATCCGTCCGGTAAAACCGGACACGATCGCGCGCTCACTCGCCATCGGCAACCCTGCCGACGGCTACTACGCCGTCCGTACCGTGCGTGAGACCGGCGGGGCGATTGAGGACGTCACTGACGCCGAGGTGGTCGAAGGCACCCGCCTGCTCGCCGAGACCGAAGGCATCTTCGCCGAGACCGCAGGAGGCGTCACGATCGCCAACCTGGCGAAGCTTGCCCGTCAGGGGGTGGTCACGTCCGACGAACTGGTTGTGGCGCTCGTCACCGGCACGGGCTGGAAGACCGTCGAGGCGCTGGCCGGACGGTTCGGCCCGTCCATCACGATCGAGCCGTCCCTCGATGCGTTCGATGAGGAAGTCGCCGTTCTCATGGATGGAGCAGTGTGATGCCCGTCATTGTCCGGATCCCCAGCCCCTTGCGTAAGCTCACGGCGGGCACCGCCGAGGTTGAGATTGAGGCGACCGACGTGCGCGGTGCGATCGAGAAGCTGGAGGCGCGCTACCCGGGGTTCGCCGAGCGCCTGCTCGACGACGAGGGCAACCTCCGGCGCTTCGTGAACGTGTTCGTGCGAGACGAGGACGTCCGCTTCCAGCAAGGTCTGGACACGAAGGTCGCCGAGGGCGAGGTCGTGTCCATCGTTCCGGCCGTCGCGGGAGGAGCAGACACCCTCACGTGACCAGCCACGCCGCCACCAAAGTGCTCGTCGCCAGCCGGAGTGTCGACGCCCGCGACGTGGCAGTATTCGGGTATGACCATCACCCTGCCGCTCGACGTCGTGGCGAAGGAGGACGCGCTGCGACGTGATCTCGCCCGCGAGGAAGGGCTCGTCATCGCGTTCAGTGGCGGAGTCGATTCCACCTACCTGCTCGCGGTCGGGCTGGAGGTGCTCGGAACCCGATGTCTCGCCGCCACCGCGGTCTCGCCCAGCCTGGCGCCCTCCGAGCGGGACGCGGCGCAGACTCTGGCTCGGCGCTTGGGGGCCCGCCACGTGGAGGTCATGACGCACGAAGGAGAGCGCCCAGGCTACGTCGCAAACGGACCGGACCGCTGCTACCACTGCAAGGCCGAACTGTTCGACCGGCTCGCACCGCTCGTGGAGTGCTATGGGGCCGTCGCCGTGGGCACGATCGTCGATGATCTCGGAGACCACCGACCGGGTCAGCTCGCGGCCCGCGAGCGAGGCGTACTCACTCCGCTGGCCGACGCCGGGCTGACGAAAGCGGACGTCCGGGCGGCATCCCGCGCACGAGGGCTTCCCACAGCCGCCAAGCCTGCTCAAGCATGTCTGGCGTCACGGGTGGCTTACGGCCTGCCCGTTACTCCCGAGAGGCTTGCGCGCATCGCCAGCGCCGAATCCTGGCTGCGCGTGCGGGGCTTCCACGAACTGCGGGTGCGAGATCACGGCGAGATTGCCCGCGTCGAGGTACCCGTGGACGAACTCGCTGCCCTCGTCGAGATCGCTACCGAGCTCGACCGTGCCCTGCGCGAACTCGGTTGGCGCTTCGTGACCATCGACCCGGGCGGATTGCGTTCCGGTTCGATGAACGATCTTCTTCGTGGGGTCGTCGGCGGCGGCGAACCCGGCTCCGGACCGGACCTGCCACTTCTGTCGTGATCTCGACCTGCTCGCTCGACCGGCGCGTCAGCCCCCGGGCCGCGCCCTCCTGCCACGCTTGGGGTCGGGGTCGTCTCGACCTACCACCGTGTCGATCCAGCGTCCCACGAGGCTGAGCCCCACGGCGCGCAGGAAACGGTTGCGGCGGAGCGCCTCGGTCGCGAACGCTGCCGGATCCACCCCGGCCGCAGCGAAGCGCAGCCTCTTGTCTTCGCGTTGGCACCACGCCGCTACCTGCGCCGCCTCGACCTCCGGGTGGAACTGGACCCCGTAGCTGGACCCATCGGGAGCCCGCCATGCGGCTGAACCCTCCGATCCCTCGAGCATCTCCACCGCCCCCTGGGGCAGCCGGGTGACCTCATCGTCGTGCATGAACAGTGCGGTTGCGCCGTCGGGCCATCCCGCGAACACCGGGTCCTTCCCGCCAGCCTGCGTGCGGAGCAAAGGCACGAGCGCGATCTCTGGGGTCGCGCGGCGCGCCACCTCTCCGTGGAAGACCATGCTGAGCAGCTGAGCCCCGAGGCAGATGCCGAAGAGCGGGATTCCGGCAGCGCTGGCGGTACCCAGAATCTCGAGTTCGTGCTCCAGCCACGGATGCTCGGCGACGTCGTGGACGCCCATTGCACCGCCCAGCAACACGATGCCGCGTACCCGATCGAGGCTCGGGTAGGCCGCGCCGCCTCTGACGTCGACGAGACGCCAGGGACGACGACGAGCACGGGCGTCGAGCACCTCGGTCAGCGCCGAGGGTCCCGTGTGCGGGCCATGCTGGAAGACGAGCAGATCGCCATAGTCGTAGCCCTTGGCCTCCGTCATGGCACCTCCCTCCGACGCTGCGCGGCGTGATGGCGAGAGTACGTGCAGTCCGAAACGGTGTCGGAGCCGACGGTAGCCTGGCCGGGTACTGGTAGAAGATGGGTCCATCGAGGTGGAATGAGCGAATACGACCTCTCCCGCGACTTCACCCCTGAGATGCAGTCGCCGCGGTATGGGCGGATATCTGCGCTCGACGACCTGGTTCATCGCGCCGATCCGGCCGAACTGCTACTCGAGGTCGACCGACTGTGTGAGCGACGTGATTGGGCCGGGCTCGTCACGCTACGAGACCGCTGCGAAGCCGCGGTCGAGCTTGGTAAACAACTCTGGCCGGTGGCACAGTTCGCCGAGTACCGGCTGGCCCTCGAAGGACCGGGTCGGTATGCCGCCTCGGTCTGCCGGACGGGCGCAGGACGGTTCACGCTCGGGCCTCTCACCGAAGTGGCCTCCTCGCGCCACCACTGGGACGAACTCGCCGACCACCTCACGACGCCGTGGATCGCCGCGACCGTCGCGCAGGAGCGGGTGCTGCGCGGTGAGGACCTCCGCGGCGACCCACGTGCCCGCCCCGACGAGTTCGGCCTGCCCCTCGTCCTCCAGCCCTGGGAGCCTTCCTACCCCCTGCCGGTCTACCGCTCACATGACCTATCCGAGGGTGGCCCGCCGCCAGCAGACAAGCCCTTTCAGCCGGCCGCTGCCGTACCCGCTGTCCCGGCCCGCCTCCCCGGACTCGCGCGGGCACTCGCCGACATCGGGATGAGCTGGGCCGAGCAGTCGAACGGGGGGTGTCGCGTAGCGGTCGTCGCCGGGGACGCCGAAACAGCTGCGGTCACGCTGCTGGGGGACTCGGCTCGGCTGGCAGCGACCGAACTCGACGACGCCCTCGCCCGACTGGCTTGGACGGCCGCGTCAGGCGGCGCGTTCGGGCGCCGGGCTGGAATGGCGGCGGGACGCTCAGCCGCCTGGTGGGTCGCCCACACCGCAACGGGGTTGCCATTCCCCGCTCATCCAGACGCGCTCGGCGACGCCCTCCTCCCCTTGCGGTGGTATGTCCTGGAGGGCGGTCGAGGCCAGGTCGGGTGGAATCTGCGCCTGGCGGTGGACGATCCCGAGAGTGGCTGGGCTGCAGCGATCGATGCCTGGGACCGCAGGCTCGACGACGACCAACTGCTGTGAGACCGAGCTATGCCGGAGCTCCACCCCCACCTCGAAGAGCTCAGCGCCTTCCTCGGAATCTGGGAGGGGACCGGCGAAGGGCACTACCCGACCATCAGCTCCTTCAAGTACCTCGAACGGGTGACCTTCGATCACGTCGGCAAGCCCTTCCTCGCCTACGGTCAGCGCACGAAGACAGTCGATGATAGCCACCCGCTACACGCGGAGAGTGGTTTCCTCCGACCGCACGGCGTGGGATGGGCCGAGTTCCTCATCGCCCAGCCCACAGGCATCGTCGAGGTCTATGAAGGCCCCTTCGACGGGCAGGTGCTCGACATCCGCGCCCGGACCATCGGCCTGTCTGGAAGCGCGAAGCGGGTGCACTCCCTGCGTCGCCGCTTTGAACTTGACGGCGACCTACTCCGCTACGACCTCTGGATGGCGCACGCCGATACCCCGGAGACGCACCACCTCCACGCCGAACTACGACGCCTTGACTCAGCTTCGGTCGGGGAACGACACGGTAGAGCGCTCGGCTGGTAGGCAGGGGCCCACCTCAACTCATGGGCTCAGCCTCCCGAAGGGCGGCCGGAGCGATGGGACGCCAGCGAGCCCGGCGCTCGCGATACGAACGAGCGCAACCAGCTAACACGTGACCTGGCAGTGGCACGAGCCCTCCGAGTTCGAGCGCGACCCGCACGATCCGGGCCGCCTTTTCGACGAGCGCGCTGACCTGCAAGGCATCGCGTGGGCCGGAGCCCACCGCGACAAGACCATGGTTTGCCAGCAGGGCCGCTCCCACCTGCCCAAGCACGGCGGCAGCGTGCCGTCCGAGTTCGGGGGAGCCGCTGGGCGCGTAAGCGGCAACAGGGACCTCACCGCCGACGTAGAGGGCAAACTCGTCCACCGGGACGGGGAGCGACCGTCCGGCCGCAGCGAAAGCGGAAGCCTCAGGGGGATGGCTGTGCACCACTCCCCCAACCTCGGTGAACGTGCGGTAGCACGCGAGATGCAGCGCGAGCTCTGAGGTCGGTGGACGTCTCCCGCTGACGACAACTCCGGCGAGATCGACGACAACCAGGTCGTCCACCGTCATCTCCTCGTAGGACAACCCGCTGGGGGTGACGCAAACGATCTCCTCGCTCAGACGGGCCGAGACGTTGCCGGCGGTGCCTTCGACGAGGCGCAGCCGATACAGGTCGTGCGCCGTGGCTAGGACATCGTCGAGCACGTGCGCCACCTCCTGAAGTCCGGTCCCGGGCAAGGCTGAACCCCTTCTCGTGGGCGCGCTCGTCGCGCCGATCTCGGTAGCCGTCCCCTAACCTGGGAGCATCAGTCATCACACGATCGGCAGCGTAGGTCGCCGTCGCCTCTGTTGAGGGACTGAGAGGCATCGGGGGCGGATCGGGCGTGGACGGTGGCCTGCCTGACTGCGTTACCTTCGTCGCCGGGATCCAGATGCATCGGGAGGCGTCATGGACGTACGTGAACTCCACGACCGCGCGCTCGACTTCTTCGCTGAACTAGTCGCCGGCGTCTCCGAGGATGCCTGGAGCAACTCGACGCCGTGCGATGAATGGGAAGTCCGTGCACTCGTGAATCACAATGTCAGCGAGAACTGGTGGGCGGCCGAGCTACTTGCCGGCAAGTCCATCGAGGAGGTCGGGGACCGCTTCGAGGGCGATCTCCTGGCCGACGAGCCGGTCGAGGCCTACGACGCGTCGGCCGAGGCAGTGCGGCGGGCGCTGGCGCCACTCGAGGACCTCGACAGGTCCGTTGCGGTCTCGTACGGACCTGTTCCGGCCAGGAGCTATCTCGAGCACCGTTACATCGATCTCGTGGTGCATGGCTGGGACTTGGCGGTTGCAACCGGGCAGGATGGAGAGCTTCCTCCCGAGCTGGCCGAGAGCGCCTACGAGACCATGTCGGCGCAGCGAGAGCAGGTGCGGGAGAGCGGGGCGTTCGCTGACGAGGTGGAGGTTCCCGAGGACGCTGATGTGCAGACCAAGCTCCTCGGTCTGCTCGGACGCGACCCTGCCCGGTGGTAGCGACCGGAATCCCCTCTGGGTCCGGAGCCGGGGTACCTTGTGCTCGAGTTTCGCACCCTTGACGAGAAGCACCGCCATTTTCGAGCTGACAACTACCTCAGGCGCGGGCCCAGACGGCTTCGGACTCAACACCTGGCTCGTTGACGAGCTCTACGAGCAGTACAGGGAGGACCCCGAGTCACTGAGCCTTCGCTGGCGCGAGTTCTTTGCGGACTACCGGCCCCAGGAGACGCGCAGACGTAGCAGGGCGGTCCAGGGCGAAGCCCGTAGCAGCGCAACGATGAGCGCGACCCCCTCGAGCGGTGAGGACACTCGATCAGTCCGGCACGAGCGAGGGGCAGGGACGGTCACGTCGGAGGCAGACACCGAGCCCAAGACGATCGCGGCTGATGGCAGAGCCATGCCCGAACCCGCAAGCGAGGAGAGCGCCGACCAGACTCCCCAGGCCGAACGCCTGCGAGGGCTAGCCGCCACGATCGCCAGGAACATGGAGTCCTCCCGCGAAGTCCCCACGGCCACAAGCGTGCGGGACGTACCGGCAAAGCTCCTCGAGGTAAACCGGACGATCATCAACAACTACTTCCAGCGCACTAATGGGGGCCCGAAGGTCTCGTTCACCCACCTCATCGCATACGCGGCACTTCGAGCACTCGACGACGTCCCCGCCTTGCGATCCGTCTACCACGAGGTCGACGGCGAGCCGTCGGTGATCCGCCACCAGACGGTCAACCTCGGAGTTGCGATGGACGTCCACCGCAACGGACAGCGCGGTTTGCTGGTGCCGAACATCAAGATGGCCGACACCCTCTCGTTCAAGGAGTTCCACCAGGGTTACGAGAACCTCGTGCGCCG
>JALZEO010000037.1 GCA_030862025.1 Actinomycetota bacterium
TTCTTCGCCATCGTCTTCAGAGGGGCGTAGAGCTCCGCCAGGTACCCCATGACCAGCAGGAGGTCACCCAGAGTCAGGATTCCCTGTTGCACGTGCCGCACACCGACCAGCAGGACGATCGCAGATCCCACCGCCATGGTTGTTCCCACTGTGGTGGAGTAGGCCCCCTCCTGGTAGGCGAGCCCGATCCGGGCGCGCATGCCATCGCCCGACCAGCGTAGGAATCGGTCGTGCTCGCGCCGCTCCTGCCCGAAGACCTTCACCACGCGAATGCTCGTGAGGATCTCCTGCACGACCGCCAGCGCTCGGCTCTCGAGCTTCTTCACCTTCCTGGAGCGGCGTCTGAGGCGATTGCGGGACCATTGCGAGGTCACGAGCAGGACGGGTGTGATGGCGAGGGCCACGAGCGTCAGCGCTCCGTCGACCCGGGCCATGACCACGAACATGCCGACCAGCGTCGTTCCCGCGGTGAAGATGGAGACCATGCTGTCCAGCGCGATGTACTGCAGCGACTTCGCGTCATACTCGATCCGGTAGATCGTGTCCGCCGTGCCGACCCGGTCGTGGTGGAGCAGCGACAGGTGCTGGGCGCGGTCGAAGAGGCGCCCGCGGAACCGCAGGACCATGCGCTCGCCGAGCGCGGTGCGCAGCACGTAACTGGCCAGGTCGTGGGCCTGAGTGAGCACGGCGACGAGCACGAACAGGCCCGCCGTGACGGTCAGCAGGGCCCCGTCGCCGCGGGTGGCCGCGGCCGGAAGTACCGCATCGACGAACCCAGGGATCGGTTGCTCGCCGAGCACGCTGTCGACCGCGAGCTTGAGCGGCAGCGGTGTCAGAAGGGCCAGCGGAGTCGCGAACAGACCGAGCAGGAAGACGGCGACGATGCGCGGCCAGTCCGGGCGCGCCTCGACCAGGAGCCGCCGCAGCAGCCTCGTGTCGGCGAGGAGGATGCGTCTGCTCACGGTCCCCCTGATGAGAGCGGCGGTTCCTGTCCCTCGATGAGCTCGAGAGCCGCCAGAACCTCACCCGCCGAAAGGCTGACCTCCCACAGCGTCCACCCACCGACGACGAAGCTGAGGAGTGCGAGGACGTAGGCAGCGAACATCGCCCCTCGGGTGAGCGCAACCGTGGCCAGGGTCGCCAGCACGAGCATGATCACCGCCGCGGCAGGTGAGAGCACGGGCCACCAGCGGTAGCGGACCATTTGCATCCCTGCTCCATGTTCTTCGATGGAGAGGAGGATGCGCATGTTGGCCAGCACACCGCCGCGGACGCTGAGATCCCAGCGGTCGAACGGCCCCCCGAGGTGCACGACCGCGCCAGAGGAGGACAGGGCCGACTGCAGCTCGCGTAGGCGCGCATCGGCGCTGCACCACCGTCGGGTGAAGTACGCACGTGTCTCACGGAGCACCGGCGAAGGCGAGGCGAGACCACGTCGTCGCCAGGGCGTGAGCCCGGCTCTCTGCCGGCCGAGCAGGCGGGCGACCGGCTGGGCAAGATGAAGCGTGGTCGTGAGTCCCCACACCTTCCACCGCGGCCAGGCTCCGCGAGCGGCGACGGCTGGTGCAGCGCTGCGGACGGCCTGGAGGACCCACGCGATCGCAAGGAGGCCGAAGATGGCCGCGAAGGCGAAGAGGGGCGGCCACACGAACCCGAGGAAACCGAGCAAGGCGAGAACGCTTCCCATGAGGTAGGACTCGGGTATCTGTGGCAGCGCCCCCAGGAGCCCAGGGGGAGACTGGTACACCGACTGGAATGGGGCCGACCCCCACAGGCCTTGGTAGATACGCGGGCGACGTCGCGTGAGGGCGCGTGCGAGGCCGCCGCCGTATAGCCGACCTGTCCAGGCGATATGCCCGGCGGCGTTGTAGCGCTCGGGCCACTTCTCCTCCAGGAGCGCTTCGGCCCGGCCGTACCCCTTCTGCTGGCGCCAGTAGGCCCGCAGCGAGTTGCGGCGGTGGTGCCACACCATCGCTCCGCCGTGGAAGCCGATCGTCCCGCCCCGCTCCTGCAGCCTCCAGCACACGTCGACGTCGTCACCGGCGGTCCTGTAGCGGGGGTCGAACCCTCCGATGGCTTCCAGGGCTTCCCGCCGGAAAGCCATATTGCAGCCCGGGATGTGTTCCGCCTCACTGTCGGACAGCAGCACCTGCATCGGGCCGCCCGGCGAGTTGGCGACGCAATGGGCGACGAGCCCGTCACCGGGAGGCGCCAGGTTCGGACCGCCCACGGCGACGTGGCTGCTGTCAGCGAGGGCGTTCACGAGGTAGCGAAGCCAGTGAGGGTCGGGCCAGGCGTCATCGTCCGTGTAGGCGACGATCGTACCGGTGGCCAACTGCAAGCCCGTGTTGCGGGCACTCGAAAGTCCGCGGTTGGGGGTGCTGACGACCCGCACCCCGTAGCTGCGCGCTATGTCGGGGGTGGCGTCCGTCGACCCGTCGTCAACGACGATGACCTCGTAGTCGGGATAGTCCAGGGAGGTGCAGCCATCGAGGCAGTCGCGTAGCGTCGCTTCTCCGTTGAGACTGCAGACAACGACGGACACTCGCGGCGGCTCATCGGGAAGCGACGGGGCGTCGTCGAACGCGGCCCTGACGGCTGCCAGGGCCGGCTTTGGCCGCCGGCTGCGGTCGGTGAGCCCGAAATCCCAGTCCAGGATCTCAGAGCCGCCTACGCCTTGACCGTCGCTGCCCAGGTGCGTGATGTACCACTCGTCAGTCCAGGAGAAGACGATCGCACCGGCACAGCCCGCCCGGGACGCGGTCGCTACCTGGCTCGCAACCGACTCGGCCTGCCTGTCCAGCCCGTGGCGGCGGCTGTCCAGGCCGATCTCGGACAGGATGAGAGGCCGATCCCCCGCGAGGTTGTGCAACCGCGCGAGGTACGCCTCGAAGGACTCCTGATCCTCGAGGTAGACGTTGAAGCAGTAGAGGTCGAGGAACGACAGGTCGAGGTACTCCGTGGTCGGGTAGTTGACGTAGGTCACGAGGGCCGTGGGGTCTTCGGCCTTGACCGTCTCGTACAGGCGTCGCAGGAACCGCTGCACCCGCTCCCGTCCGTGCCAGCGGACGATCGAGGCGGGGATCTCGTTGCCGACCGCGTAGCACAGCACGGCAGGGTGACCGGAGGCCGCTCGCGCACCTGCTCGGATCCGCGCCGCTATGGCGGCGGGGGTGCCGACGAGATCGAGGAACGCGACGTGTTGCTCCCAGGCAAGACCGACCATGACGTAGAGACCATGGGCTTGGGCGAGGTCGAGAAGCCAGCGGGGGGGGACGGTGTAGGTACGCACCGTGTTGATCCCGCTGGCGGCCATCAGCTTGAAGTCACGCCGCACGACGCGAGGTGGCGGGTAGTCGACCCCGTCAATTCCCGGCCGAAACGTGCCGTATGAGACACCACGCACGAGGAGCTTCTCGGAGCCGACGGTCAGGAACTTGCCCGCAACGCGCGGACGCTGGATGGCGCGGGAAGGCGTCGCCTCCTCGCCGCCACGGGCGTGTGTCAGGCCCTCGAGGGTGCCCCCGGCCCGAGCAGGAGCCCCCGCTCCGTGAGTTCGGGCGCCGCGTTCTCGCTTGAGCGGCTGCAGCATTCGGGCGGACTTTCCCACTGCCCCTCCTGGTGCTCAGTCCTGCCCCCACGGGGGACTACGTGGTTCGATCACTCGCCAGCAGCGGACATGCGGGGCCTCAGAGCAGCAGAGATTGGCTCAGAGGGGGAGAGGACCCGACGGGCGGCTGCGACGGAGGCGAAAAGCCATCGCCGCGGCCGAAAAGCATCGCCACGACCCAACCGATTAAGTGTCACCCCCACCTACGCCCCGATGGCACCAATCCAAGCACGAGGAGATTCGGTT
>JALZEO010000043.1 GCA_030862025.1 Actinomycetota bacterium
GCACCGCTGCGGCGAAAGAGTGGTGTAGTGTCAGAGACGCAGATGCAAGCGACGGACCTCAGTAGTCGGAGCAGTCCCAGTTTGGTCCTGGTGATCCTTGCCGCCCTGGGACTCTGGTCGATCGCGATTCCCTACGTGGGGCCGTCACTCGGCCTGATCCTCGATGTGCCGACGAGGCTCGAAGTCGCAGACCATGCCATTCCAGGCGTGATAGTGGCTGCATCAGTTCTGGTGTCGCTGCGTCGACCCAGGCTGGAAGCGCCCCGTCAAGCGATCTTCTTGACCATCGCTGCAGGCGTGGCCTTTCTGGCGGGACTATGGATGACATCCACCCACGTGCCTCTCCTGTTTGAGGCAGCAGGTGGCTTGGTCGCCTGGGGCACGGCGTTGTTCCATTCCATTCCAGGGCTGCTTGTCATGCTCCTCGCCTTGCAGCTCTTCGTACGACACCTGAAGGCTCTGGAAAGCTGAGCGCATTGAGCGCGAGACAACAGGTCAGAATCGGAACTCGGCCTCCGCCCGTCCCTCATGGCGGAGCGTCGGTCCCCCTGGTCACCAGTGGCTTCGTCCGGAGTGGCTCGCGGGCATCCTGACCTCCGCCGCAATGTCGCCCGCGCTCATGAGGCCGGCACGAGCGTGGCAGCCGCGTAGGCGCTGTGCACCGGTGGGCACCAGATGACCACGGACCGGTAGCTGGTGGGGTCGACGCCTGAAGGGACGATGAAGTTCATCGATCCGGCCGTGATATCGAGGCGGGATACCAGCGCCGAGGGGGCGCTGGCGAACTCTTCGGTGCTGCGCGGGGCCTCCAAGGGGCTGAGGCGAATCTCGAGGTCGACGTTGGGGGTGACGAAGAAGTCCTCGAGGCGCAGTGCGTGGGCGCCATCTGCCAACCGGTAGATGGTCACGCGCCCCCGGCCGCTCTGGTCGATGTTGTAGAACGATCCCTTCGTCAGCGGGGCGGTGGCGGAAGCGGTCATGGCCGGCAGCGGTGGTTCGGCGAGGGGGAGGTCGATCTGCTGCTCAATCTCGAGCCGCCATGGACCCTCGGCTTGAATGTCGAGCGTTGTGTCCCTCCGCTCGGCCGAATAGCTCACAGCGCCTCCAGGACACGTCGCATCCACCAGCGGGCGGGAGTTGTCGGCTGCCCCTACCACGAGCCGTCCCGACTCGCAGCTCCACTTCGCCCGCCACTGGATCGCGCCCTCGTCGATGCTGAGGGTCTGCATCGAAGGGCCCACACCCTGGAGGGTGGCCACGCTCTGCCACCACGGGTAGGAGCGCACCCTCGTCTGCTCGCCGCTTGCTGTGGGCGTGGACACGCCGGCCGCGCGGCCCGCCGCCGGAGGCCTTGGAGGTGGCGGCGCGGAGCCCTGCAAGCGGGTGCGCACCCCCAGCACGTCACCGCCGTACAGCGCACTGGCAGCAAGCACCAAGAGGGCAAGAACGATGCCGACCTGCCGTACACGAGCCCAAACTCGCGCGCCGGACGGGTGGTGACGACGCAGCGGGTTTGAATCTGGCTCGCGCTGGCGTGCCGTCATGGCTCACCCGGATTGAGAGACTTTGCTGGCAGCGAGAGGTTATCGCGCGGCCGGATCTCCCCTTCTGGCGGACGGGTCGACCCGTAGGCTGTGTTGGCGAAAGTAGGAGGTGGCTACATGTCACATCGTGTTCGCGTCGTGCAGGCACATGAACTCGAGGAGGCAGCGGGGACGCCGGGCATGACGCGATGGAGTGCCGTGGAACGAGATGGTGTGTGGTCCGGCCTCGTGGAGACGGATGCGGGTGCGGTGTCCGGATGGCACCACCACGGTGGGCACGACACCATCGCGTATGTCCTGAGCGGCGAGCTCCTCGTGGAGTTCGGCCCCGGCGGCGGGGAAGCGGTCGAGGTGCGCCCAGGTGACTTTCTGCTCGTTCCGGCGCACACGGTCCATCGCGAGGGAAACCCTTCTGGCCAGGTAGGGCGTGCCGTCGTCGTACGGGTCGGGTCTGGTGACGTCGTCGTCAACGTCGCCGGGCCGGACCCGGTCGAGGGGTAGCCCCGCGAGGCTGTAATGGTCCTCGTGCAGGAGGCGATACGCGTCAGACCGACGGGTTCGAGTACGGACTGAGAGCATTCGCTACCTGGCGACCCGCGGCTCATGGTGCGGCAGAAGCAGGCTGCTCGTAGCCGTGGAGGAACGAGAAGCGCGTAACAAGGTCGCCGACTGCCTCGCGGACATCAGGGGGCCATTCGACGCCCCGGCTCGTGCGCCGGGGCGAATCCAGCACGATGCTGGCACACGCTTCAAGATAGTCGGGGTAGGGCTCGAGATCGAACAGGTCACAGAGGCGTGAGAGCTCCTGTTGTGGGTCGGCGACGAGGTCCTCGTGTCGCAGGTGCAGAAGGTCCTTCCCCGCTTCGGCCTGCAGGCGCTCGATCACCTCACAGCGCACCTCGTAGTGTCGGAGCGCTTGATCGAAGTCGCCGCCGTTCTTGCGAGCCAAGGTCGCGATGTTGTCGAAGGGGTCACGGGTTACGAGGACGATCTTGACAGGCACGCCGACGCGGGCTCGAAGCTGAGCCAGCAGATCGGGGTCGTCGGCGAGCCGAACCGTGGTCTTCCCGCCCTTCTTGTCGCCGATCACCTTGATGGCGCGGAACCGACCCTGCCACTGTCCAGGTATTGCGTAGGTGTAGCCCGTCCACGTGGCTCCGGAGCTCGCGAACCTTCGAGCTCGATGTATGAGTAGCCCGTACAGCACGTGCCGCGGGTGACGCAGGTAGGCGAGCGCGTCGAGTTCCTGTGCCACGACGGCGTCGGGGTGGGCGTCGAGCATCTGGCCCACAAGGGAGTGCCCGCTGCGGGCGAAGCCGACGAACAAGCAGAACGCCTCCACATCACTGAGGGCCCGAAGGTGGGGAAACGCCGCGAGGCTGCCGCGTGCGGCCATCCAGGATTCTCTGGTCATCTGGCGGATGTTCACGCTGAAACCCCCGATGCCGACTGGAAGAAGACGGCATGTCCTCCCGGTAGAGCCTGTAGAGATTGTCCCTCGATCCACTCGAGCTGCTGCCGACGGACCCGCTGCAGACGGTAGCGTCGCCAGCGGTCAGCGGGTCCGAGGCGGGCCAGATGGAAGGCGGTCGAGAGCATGCTGGGTGCTGAGCTGGCGTAGCCGAACACCTGCATCTCGTTGCGGCAGATGGCGGTGACGTCGGCCGCTTGGACGGTGCTGAGCCGGTTGCGCCATGCTCCGACACGCTCGGTCGAAACCGGGCCGAACACGCCCTGTTTCCACCATTCCCACGAGTGCACGAATCGAGTGGGTGGCGTGGCCGGCGGAGTGTCGGCCTGGCCCGACTGCCGCCCGACGTTCAGGAAGCCCGCCAAGAGGTTGCGGGTCGCCTCAGGCTCGGCGACCACGTCCTCGTAGCGCAGTACGAGGCAGCGGTCGGGTCCCAGCTCAACCCGGGCCTGCCCGAGCAGGCTCTGGTCATGGCGCCACATCTCGGCCAGCAGGGCGGGGCGTTTCATCCCCCACGGCACGGCCAGGTTCGAGGCGACGACAGCCCGCGGGTCTCGGACGAGAGCGATGACCTTGAGTTGGGGAAGGGCCCGAGTCAGAGGACGCCACCAGCGCAGGTGACCAGGGGTCTTTTCGCCTCGGACGCCGGCTGGTCCAGCTAGGTGACGGACGAGCGCCCCGAAAAGCTCGACGACCGAATCGCAACTCCCCTCCAAGTCGTCGAGGACCGCCTGGAGGTCGAGGTCGAGTTCCCGCGAGGTCTCCAGCGCCTCATACCGTTGCAGCTCCTGCCACAGAGCCGCCCGGTCGAGAGGAAACCGCCGTCGGTTCAGGAGCCCGGGTGCAAACAGAACAAAGAAGTGCGTCTCGGGCGGCACCGACACCCCGGGTAGTTCGCAGGCAAGCCGCTGCAGCAGCGTTGTGCCCGAGCGAGGGGTCCCCACGATGAGGAAATCGGGAGCCGGCCCCGGCGGGGGGCGTTGCTTGGTCACGTGACTGGAGGCGCCGATCATGCCTGGTCAGGTTCTAGCGCATCGAAGAAAAGCCGGATGCGACGGGAGCGAGGGCGCGTTCGGCAGGGTCCGGTGCGAGGTAGCCGCGATCTTCGAGGGCCTTCACGAGGTGCAGGGCCCGCCGCTCCCAGGATGCCGATCGTTCGGCGGTAGCTCGAGCGTTTTGCCCCAGCTGTCGGCGCAACATTGGATCTCGAGCCAGGCGTTCGATGGCGGCGACGACGGCGGGAGGGTCGTTGGGGGGGACCAGCAGCGCTTCCAAACCGTCGGTGACCGTCTGGGGGACCTGCCCCACGTGGGCGGCCACGACGGGCCGTCCGCAGCCCAGATATTCGTACAGCTTGAGCGGCGAGTAGTGGAAGTCGTCAGCCGCAGCGAGCAGCAGGCAGACGTCGAAGCTTCGGATCCAGCGTGGCACGTCATGGGGTGCTACTGGCCCCAGCAGCCTCAGGTGGTCGGGCAGATCGCGCGCCTGGTCGGCGACCTGCTGGTGGAGGGGGCCAGTGCCCACGAGGCACAGGATGGCCTCGGGGACGCGCTCGCGCAGTTCTCGGGCGATGTCTCCGACGAGTTGCAGGCCGTGAAAGGGTCGAAAACCGCCCACCCAACCCACCACGAGCCGACCCTCGAGGTCGTACATGTGACGTAGGTGGTGGTCCGGCTCGCCCGGGGAGAAGG
>JALZEO010000156.1 GCA_030862025.1 Actinomycetota bacterium
CGCCGAAGGGCGCGGTCTCGTCCTGGTCCCACCGCCAGACTGGGATCCTCCACCTCGCGCTGTGAGTGAATTGCTGGGGGGTCTGGCCGCGGCGCCCTGGATTCAGCTGGTCGAACTCGAACGTCTCGTCGCCAGCTACGGCTCCCGTCCAGGCCGCGCTCGCCTCGATCGCTTACCGCGAGGCGAGCTGCCCTCGGGACTAGCAGAAGAGATCGGCGACGTGCGCGAGCGTCTAGCGGCCCTCCAACCAGCGCTGCCTGATGCAGCAGAGGAGATTGCGGGACGAACACTCGAGGAACTCGACCATACCCTCCTGCGTGCCCCCTCATCGTGGTGGCTCGACGACGATCCCGAACGGGCTCGAGCATTCGTCGCCGACGTCGTCACGTCCGTCGCAGCCGGCTTCGGACGCATCGAGCTACCGAAGGACGCTCGGGTGACCCTCACCGATACTGAGGGAACCATCCCGGTCACGGTCGCTCGGCCCGAGGGCGGCCCGATCCAGGTTGTTGTCGTGCTCGATTCGTCGAAGCTCGAGTTCTCCGACGGGGATGCCCGGCTGGTCACTTTGAGCGAAGGCGGAGCGCAGACGATATCGTTCCGAACTGTCGCACAGGCCTCCGGCCGGATACCCGTCACCGTGCAGGTCAAGACGCCAGGCGCGCTGGATCCGGCCGGCGTCCCGTGGGTCCAACTCGCGGAGGAAACCCTCGTCGTGCAATCAACGGCGATCAGTGGTACTGCACTTGCCGTCCTCGGAGCCGCGCTTGCAACCTTGTTCGCGTGGTGGCTGTATCGACGCCGACATCCGCGTCGAGCGCAGCTCAGCGTCGTACGCGAGGAGGCTGCATGAGCATACGCTACGCGTCAGGTAGGAGTGATCGTGTGCGGTTCACGGCGCTCTCGGTCGCAGACCCGAGGGCCCCGCTACAGGCGTCAAGCTCGCCTGAATCAGCCCGCTACGAGTCGGGTTCGTTGGTATGAGTGAAGATCCTTCCATCCACGATCAGCCCACCATGACGAACGGCGAGGGCCAGGAGTCATTCGATTTGGTAGGTCCTTCGGACTCCCCCCCGCGAACGGGCGGCGTGTCCCCCGTAAGCGGCGCCGCCTGGCCGGGGGTCGCACGCATGGTCGCCGACCGGTACCAGCTCGAGGAGCCGATCGCAACGGGAGGCGTCGCAATCGTATGGCGTGCCCATGACATCGTGCTGGACCGCTCTGTCGCCGTGAAGCTTCTTCACCCCCACCTCACAGGCGACTCGACAACCGTTGAGCGCTTCCGTCGCGAGGCACAGGCGGCCGCACAGCTCACGCATCCGAATGCGGTCGCGATCTACGACTCCGGGCTCGAGGACGACCTCGTCTACCTCGTCATGGAGTATGTCGACGGCCCGAGTCTTCGAGACGTCATACACGAGCA
Organism: Actinomycetota bacterium; assembly: GCA_030862025.1. Taxonomy (GTDB): domain Bacteria; phylum Actinomycetota; class Nitriliruptoria; order Nitriliruptorales; family JAHWKO01; genus JALYGD01. The sequence goes on from JALZEO010000156.1 coordinate 1,424, forward strand.
GGGGGCTCTCGACTCGACTGTCGTGGCAGCCTTGGGCGAGCAAATTGCCTCGGCTCTAGGTGAAGCTCACGTCCATGGCTTCGTACATCGCGACGTGAAGCCCGCGAACATTCTTCTCACGGGGGAGGGGCTGCCAAAAGTCACGGATTTCGGCATCGCGAAGGCACTCGGACAAGATGACACTCTGACAACCCCCGGCACAGTGATCGGAACAGCCGCCTACCTCGCCCCCGAGCAGCTCGAGGGGCTCGAGGTCGACACCCGGGCCGACGTGTACGCGCTGGGGGTCCTGCTCTACGAGTGCTTGACCGGCGAGCCGGCCTACCAGGGTGACACGCCGACCGCGACCGCGGCCGCCCGTCTCTCCCGTGAGCTACCGCCGCCGCGCACCGTGCGAGCTGATATCCCGCGCGCCCTCGACCGGATCATCGTGACCGCCACCCGGCGGGATCCCGCTGAGCGCTTCGACGACGGCAAAGCGATGGCGTCTGCCCTGGCCCCACTCGTGCGAACCCGACCCAGCGACGTCACCGCGTCGCTCGTCGGGGCGCATCCTGAACTGGCTCCGGCGCCGCGACGTTCCAGCGACGAAGACCACGTCCAGCAGCTCAGCCCCTCCGAGACGCGTCGTCGACTGTTCGTAGCGTTCCTCGGTGGCCTCGTGCTGGCGATCATCGCCTGGTTCGCGACCCAGGCCCTCCGAACCGAGCCCCCCACCCGCTCAGGTCCGGAAATTCGGTCAATCCTTGAGGTTGACCAACGTTCTGCGGACTTCTCTCTGCTCAGCTAGACGGAGCCGGGTTTGCGTTTCGTCCCGTTGGAGCCCGCTCTTCGAGGTGTGACTCATTCCGCCGCTTCCTCCTCGATGCTCTGGCACATCCGCTCGCCCTCAGCTTCAGCGTGAGGATGAGCCACCGGAGCGAGAACGGTGGGGGTAGACCCCCCGCGAAGCCGGGCGTTTGCGGCAAAGCCAGGGTTCTAGCGGTAGACGAGCCAAGCCCCGTAGCCGGCAGCAAGGTACGTCCCCGATCCCAGTCCCGGCGGGATGAGGATCCGGTAGGCCAACCAGGCTCCCGCCACGGATAGGAGCGCCAAGACGATGGCCAGAGTCAGAAATGGGGGGGCGCCATTACCCTCGGCTCCGACCCGCACCGCCCGCCCCACTGCGTAGCCCGCGAACCCGCTTGCAATCCACGACACGAAGCCGAACTGAAAGACAAACCAAAGTGGAATTGCCGGTGTCAGGCTTGATCTTGGCGCCGTCGTACCTGCCTTTGCTCATGTCAATCGCTCGGTGACGGGTGCATTGACGGTACGTGTGAGGTGCGATGTATAGGA
>JALZEO010000174.1 GCA_030862025.1 Actinomycetota bacterium
CCCGAAGACGGCCGGACCGGCCCTCACGCGCGACCTTGAGGAGCGCTGGGGGGCTCGGGTGGTAGGGGTGACCCACGAGCTGGCAAACCGGCCAGCCTTGACAGAAGCCCTGGAAGTGGCGCCGCCCTACGACGTCGTGGTCACCGAGCTGAAAGCCGCCGGAGTGGACCTCGTCGCCCGGACCGCGCTCAGCAGGGGCAAGGATGTCGTGTTCTGCGATTACCGCCCCGGGGTCGTACCGTCGCCCCCCGGGATCGCTCCGACCGGTCTGGAACCCGATCTCGCCACCGCGTTCGATGCCCTGCTCGAACTCGCCGACCGGCGGCACGCTCAGAGGAACGGGACGAGACCTTCCTCTGCCGCCCCATCCGATCCGGCGTCGCTGTCAGGAGCAAGCGACCTGAACCTGCTCTAGTCGTCGCGTCGGCCTGAAAGCCGCTCGTACCATCAGCTGCCTCAGCTCGTGATGTGGTTCCAGGACAGGAAGTCCTCAGTGAGATGAAACGCCTCACGCAGCTTTGCCCGCGACGCTCTGGTGCGGATCGCGGACAGCTCCCGCCGCCCGTCGGGATAGTGCAGGAACACCTTCACGGTTGAGGCATCAATCCGGAACTCGTTCCAGGAAGGCGGGATACGACCCCGCACCCTCCACGTCGCAGCGGTCCCCGAGTTGCAGACGAACATGCCGCTCAGGCCCCAGAAGAAGGGCACGTGCTTGTGTCCCGAGAGGATCATGTCGACCTGCAGCCTGGCGAGTATCGGCAGAACGTCGCCGGCGTCCTGAATGACGCTCGAGGTACGGCCGGCTCCCGGAACGGCGACGAGGTGATGGTGCAGGACGACGATCTTGAAGTCATCGGGCTGGTCGAACTGCTCCCGCAGCCACGCGTACCACTCCCGGCCGACACGCCCCTCGTTGAGGTCTGGTTCCGAAGAATCGAGCCCCACTACCGTGACTCCCGTCGTCCGCAGCCGTTCTGCCCGGTCAGGCTCAAACGCCTGCCGGCAGCGCCAGAAGCGCTCACCGAACAGTCGCTGGAAATGCACGTAGCCGACGTTGCGTGAGTCGTGGTTGCCGGGGACGACGAGTGTGGGGGCTTCCATGCGCTCCAGCCATTCGGCGGCGGCGTCGAACTCCCACCGATAGCCCGCCGCGGTGAGGTCGCCGGCCACCACGACGAGGTCCGGGCGCAGGCGGTTCACCTTCTCGACGACAGCAGCCATGAGTTCGTCACGAAACGATTCCTCGCCGCAGTGGATGCTCGAAAGGTGGGCGATTCGCAGTGGCAGGTCGGTGAACGTCACACCCCTACTCCACGGGGATGGGGTTGGAGGCGCGGAAGCTGTCGGTCAGATAGAGCGCCTCGCGGATAGTGGTTCGGTTCGCCCGAGTGCGGATCATGGCCAGTCCCCGCCGGCCCTCTTCGTAGTGCACGTGCACCTTGATGGTCGAGGCGTCAACACTCACCTCGTTCCACGACGGCGGCGTCAGTCCCCGGACCCGCCAAGTCGCAGCGGTGCCCGAGTTGCAGATCAGGGTGCCGTTCAATCCCCAGAAGAACGGGACGTGTTTGTGACCGGACAAGACGATGTCTACAGCAGCCCCGGTGAGCACGTCGAGCAGGTCCCCGGCGTCGCTGACAGTGTTGCGCTCGCGACCGGTGTTGGGGAGGGACACGAGATGATGGTGGATCACGAAGACCTTGATGTCGCCGGGGTGATCGAACTGATCGCGAATCCAGCTGTACCACTCACGGCCGACGCGTCCTTCGTTCAGGTCGGGCTCGGAAGAGTCGACCCCGACGAAGGTCGCCCCGCTGGCCTGCAGGCGCTCCGCCCGCTCCGGAGTGAAATGCATCCGGTAACGCCAGAAGCGCTCCCCGAAGCAGCGTTCGAAGTGAACGTAACCGAGATTGCGGGCGTCATGGTTGCCGGGCACCACCAGGGTGGTAGCGTCGAAGCGCGCGAGCCATCCCGCCACCTCGCTGTACTCCCATTCGTATCCTTCGGCGGTGAGGTCCCCGACCACCACGATCACATCGGGGCGGAGGCGGTTGCAGCGTGCGACGACGGCCTCCATGAGTTCTGGCTTGAAGGTCGGAGTTCCACAGTGGAGGTCACTCACCTGAACGATACGCAGGGGGGCCTGGGCGAGGGACAGCGGATCTCCGAGACGCATGTGCGGCCTACCCCTAAGGTAATGGTCGTGAGCGGCGCTCCTCAGGAGCGATGCGAGAGGCGCTGTCTGAGGTCACCTAAGATAGCGCCGGAGATGAGCCCGTGAGCGAACCGGCCTCCCACACGCTCGTCCAGACCCTACGCGGCGTGCCCAACTTCGCCTCTCTCGAAGAGGCGATCCTTTTGGAGATCGTCGGGGCCTCCGTGAACCTCTACTGGCATGCGGGAGGAACCGTATTCGAGGCCGACGACTCTGCGGAAGCGCTCTACGTCGTGCTGTCGGGGTGCGTGCGCATCCTCGAGACGGTCAGCGGGGAGCAGCGGGAAGTCGCCGAGTTGGGCCCCGGAGATTACTTCGGCGAGAACGCGTTGCTTCATGAGGTGACCCACACGAGGACGGCCGTCACGAGTGACGACAGCGAGCTCCTCGTCCTCCCGAAGGACTCCTTCCGTCCACTGCTCGACGGCAACCCCGACCTCGCCGATCGGCTCGAGCGCACACTCGAGCGGCGAGACGGCGATTGCGGCGGGGGAGGCGACGACAAACCTCGTGAGGAGCCGTAGACGTGGCCGCTCGGCAGGCGTCCGCAGCCATGGTCGACGTCGCAAGCGTCGAGGAGTTGCGAGCGGCAGGGCATGCGGTGGTGACTGCCGGCCATTACCGCGTCCTCCTCGTGGCTCACGACGGTCGGATCGTCGGGCTGGACAACCGCTGCCCCCACATGGGTTTCCCGTTGGACCGGGGCACGGTTGCCGACGGGACGTTGACCTGCCACTGGCACCACGCGCGGTTCGACCTCGCGGGGGGTTGCACATTCGACCCCTGGGCCGACGATGCGCTGGCGTTTCTTGTGGAAGTGCGAGGAGGTCGGGTCTTCGTAGGCACCGAGCCGGTGCCGCGAGACTGGCGGACCCACCGCCTGCGCAAGCTCCGGGAAGGCTTGGGACACAACCTCCGGCTCGTCATAGCCAAGTCGGTCATCGGCCTCGATGAGGTCGTCCCCAGCTCGGAGATAGTTGCAGAGGCGGCCCTGTTCGGGATCCGCCACCGCAGCGGCGGTTGGAGCTCCGGCCTGTCGATCCTTACCAGCATGGCGAACGTGGCAGCGTATCTGGCTCCCTCGGATCGATCTCGCGCGCTCTACCACGGGGCGGTGCAGGTCGCCCGCAGCACCGCCGGCCAGCCACCCAGCTTCGACCTCGCACCCTTGCAGACCGCCGAGGCCACGCCTGAGCGCTACCTGGACTGGTTCCGCCGATTCGTCGAGGTCCGATCATCCAGCGCCGCCGAACGGACTTTGCGCACGGGCATCCGTGTGGGGCTACCCCCCCGCGCTGTGGCCGACATGGTGTTCACGGCCTGCACCGACCATCGCTTTCTCGACGCGGGGCACACCCTCGACTTCGCCAACAAGGCGTTCGAGTTGCTCGACCACATCGGCTGGCGCTATGCCGAAGAGGTCCTGCCGTCCCTCGTGCCACAGCTGGTGGCCGCCAGGAGAATGGAGGAGACCTCGGCCTGGCGGCATCCTGTCGACCTCCCAGCGCTTCTCGATGACCTGTACGCCGAACTCGACGCGCTGCTCGATTCCGCCCCTCGCCGTGAGGCCTGGGACGGTCACCGTGAACTCGCCGAGACGATCCTCGTGGCCGAGCCGCCGGAGATCCTCGACGCCATGCGCGAGCTGCTCCGCGTCGGGGTGACCCTCGGAGCACTGGCGGCAGCGGTGGCCTACGCCGCATCACGCCGTCCGGTCCACTTCCCCGCGTCGAACGAGCACGCCGACTGGGACACGGTCCACCATGCCTTCACCTACGCCAACGCCGTGGACCAGGCGATCCGGCGCGCACCGTCGCGGCTGGTTGCCCGCGGGATTCTCGATGCCGCGCTGGCGGTCTACCTGGAGCGGTTCCTGAACGTCCCCAAG
>JALZEO010000242.1 GCA_030862025.1 Actinomycetota bacterium
CATTCTGCGCAGGTATGCGGCCCCCACCACTGCCCGCTGGACGGTGTAGGCGGGCAGCTGCCTGGCAGCGACTTCTGTGATCGGCGTGCCGGCGAGCGAGGCGAGTGCCTGCTGGCGCAGCCCGCGGGCGAGGTTCGCTGCTCCACTCTGGGCCTCGAGTGCGCGGATGTCCCCCTCGATCGATTCCCCGGCCAGCCGGGCAGCGCGGAAGCCGCGCCCCACGGCGTCGACCCGCCGCCGCTTGTGTATCGGCACAAGGGGTGTGTCGCCAGGTGAGGTCGGCCGCATGGCTTCGGGGCCGCTGGGATGCAGGTAGAGGAGATAGCGCTTGGTCGGACCTTCGGCCGGTGCCGCGCTCACGGCCTCGATGGCCTTGCCGAGAGGAATGTTGTCCACGATCCCGCCGTCGGCCACAAGGAAGTCGCTGGGGGCGGCAGTGGCGGAGCTGTCGTGGGCCCCGTTGCGCTCGCTGAAGACCTCGCCGCAGTCGACCAGAGGACCGTCTACCAGCGTAACCGGGGTCCCGAAGGCCCGAGGTCGGTTGGAGCGCACGATGGCCGGCTCAAACGCGCCCGGGAACGACGCTGTCGCCCGGGCCGCCAGCGCAAGCCTCCTGATTGCGCTGGAGCCACCGGAGAAGTCGTCCGACGGGACGGGAACGCCATCGCTGTAGCGGAAATGGAACGTCGCCGACGAACGTGCTCGTGTCAGCTGCTCGTCGTCAGGGCCCACGGCGCTCATGACGACGGGCTCGACCAGGGTTGCCGATAGGCGCAAGTCGAGGAACGTGCAGGGCGGCTTGTGCGCCTGCGGCTCGGAGGCGAGCTTGGTAAGCCGCGTGAAGACCTCGGGGAGGAAGACGCCGTCCCCGTCGAGTACCGAGGTCCACGGCTCCTGTTCACGCCGCAGGCCGTCGATGTCGCCCACCTCGTTCCAGATCTGCCTCATGCGAGCCATCGGAAACCCGAAGCGGATGGATGACGCGAACAGCACGCCATTGAGGCCGCCAGCACTTGCCCCGGCCAGCACGTCGACGACGACCCGTTCGAACTTCGATTCGCCAAGCCGATCGCTCCAGAACGCGGCCCCACCTCGGCCGGCTCGCAGGAGCTCGTCGATCTCGGCACACACACCGCCGATCCATACCGCCAGGCTGACGCCTCCTCGCATGGCGAGAGCGAGGCGCAGCTCCTTGCCGGCGTCAGGCATGGGGTGCCACCTCCGTCTGCGACCAGTCCGCGACAATCTTCAAGACGGTCGCCTCCTGCCAGTAGTTGTTGTGGCCGGCGATGGGGCTACCAGGCGAGCTCGGGTCTGGGATCGGCAGCTCGTCATCGTGGTGCTCCCATGGTTCGTCGTCGACAAACACGGAACGGCCGATGTGATCCGTGAAGCGGAAGGCATTGCGCCACCCCCCAGGACCGACCGTGGCACGGACGCTCGCGAACACGCCGTCGTTGACGTAGTACGGGAAGACTTGGGCGAATAGGGTCCGCAGCGGCGAGCCCATGGTGAGCACGCGCAGACCTCCGACCGCCTGATAGGGCGCGAGGGCGGCAATGACCAGCACCGACCCTTGGCTGTGGGCGGTGACGATCAGATCCTCGCCGTTCACGACCTCGGGACGCTCGACGAGCAGCTCCTGAAGCTCGGGCACGGCCCGTTCGCCGTAAGGCCGGACGGCCAGGGGGTGAAAGCGACGGGGCCAGAACGTCAGGACATCCCAGAGCTGGCCAACCCGCCGAAGCGCCTCTGGCGCAGCACGCGATTTCGCGAGGTTGAGGCCCATGAATCCGAGGAGACCGAGGAAGGCCCACCGGGCGAGGGTCACCGGGGGCGTGTCGGTCAGGACCCAGTCACGGGTCGCGCGTGCGGCAAGGATTCCCTCGTCCGGGTCGCAGGGTCCGACGGTGGCGACGACGGGGAGTTGAGCACACACCTCTGCCATGGCAACGGGCCACGCTCGAACGGCGAAGACCAGAGATCCGGCGATGAAGAAGATCCCTACGCACGCGGCAAAGACGGGGGCCAAGCGGGACGGGAGCAGCGCGACCCTGGCGCGTATGCGCCCGAGCCAGGTGGGCACCAGCTGGCGCATCACCGGCTCCTGCTCTCCGGCTCGTGGACGGAGCAGGGTGTGCACCAGGACCGCGGCTGCCACGCCGATCCCCCCCAGTAGGGCCCAACCGAACAGGTCGACGAGCATCCAGGGCTTGCCGGTCAGAATGTCGCACGCGTCGAGGCGAGTCACAGGGCGAGTCACGTCGACGGCGTCGAGCCGACAGGAACCCACTGCCCACTGGATACCCGCGCTGACGAGTCCGCCGAGCAGCATCACACCGAGACCTGCGGCAGATGCGGCGGGGGACCCACTCCACCAGCGCCGTCCAGTCCGAAAAGTGACGACCGCCAACGCCAACACGAGAGCGGCCTGCACGACTCCAGCTGCGACGACCACGTTCCCGCCGGCCCTGATGGTGCTCTCGGGAGTTCGATTCGCCTCCCAGAACACCCAGCCG
>JALZEO010000264.1 GCA_030862025.1 Actinomycetota bacterium
GCTGACAGGTCACGGACGGCTTCGACTCGAGCGGAAAGCGGGTACGCGAGCCCACGCAGGAGTTGGGCGTGGCGGCGCAGCCCGTGCCTGAGCCCCTCCCCCCCGATGTAAGCCTCGACTCTCAGCAACGGTGCGCCGTCATCACCTTCAATGCTGCGCACCACCGCCTTCTGCATACGACCGCCCCAAAGCACCTCCTGTGCATCGAGGGGATTGCCGATGGGGGCGTTACGGTCCACGTCTCCCGAGCGACGTGCAGCCGCGACGACCGCCCCGACATCGTCGACGGGTCGATCCACGACAAGGGCCATGAGGCTGGTGTACTTCTCAGGCATGGCACCACCGGTGTACCACGTCCGCTCAACCCGTGAGGCCCACGTGGGTGACCTCGCCAGCGTCTATGGCAACGGTGCCGGTGTCGATACGGACCAGGAGCGCGCCACGCTCGTCGACGTTGGCAGCTAGGCCGGTGATGACGCTGCCAGGCGTCTCGACGGCGACGTCACGACCGAGGGTCGAACACATCGCACGGTAGGAGACGAGGATGGCGTGAGGGTTCTGCTCGGCCGCATCGAGGCGGTGCTCGAGGGCGGAAAGCACGAGGACGAGCATGTCATAGCGGTCCACGTCGCGGCCGAGTTCCTCGGCCAGACTCGTCCAGGTAGAGGGGGAGATGGCGGCGGCCTCACCGCGCCAATCGGTATTCAAGCCAATGCCGATCACCAGCCGTTGCGGGGGGGCGGGTGCCTCGACGAGCACTCCAGCGCACTTGCGGCCAGCGATGAGCACGTCGTTGGGCCACTTCAGTTCCGGCACGGCACCTGCGGCAGCGACAGCATCAGCAATGGCGACGCCGGCGGCGAGCGGGACGAGCGTCGGCCGCGGGGGCGCATTGACGAGGCAACTCACGAGGAGGGAGCCCCCAGGATGGTCCTCCCACTGGCGACCGAACCTGCCGCGTCCGGCGGTCTGGTGGTCGGCGACGACGACGAGACCTGGCGGGGCCCCAGCCCGGGAACGCGCGGCGACCACAGCGTTCGTCGAGTCCGTGACCTCGAAATGCTCGACATCCCGCCAGCGGCTCGAGGTGGCCAAGGCTCGCGCCAGACGTACCTGCACGTCATCGACCACGTCGTGCCCAACCAGTCAGAACGACCGCGAAGCCTTCCACACCGACGTGTCCACCGTCCGAATCGCGGATAGGGACGGCCATCTCCTGTCCCACCCAAAACGCGATGACACCGTAGCGTCCTCGGGCTGCTCAGCCGCGGGCTCCGAGACCGCCTTCGCTGCCCGTACCATTGCCGGAGGAACAGCCGGGCCGGCGCCTGAGGCTGGCGTCAGGCGCCGAACTTCGTTAGCCGGGCTTTCGGGTCAAGCCGAAGACGAAGCGGCGGGACCATGGTCAGGCGTTGCAGGATGCAGCGAGCAGGCAAACGGCGAAGGACGTCCCGTGGGGGAACTGACAACCAAGGAGAAGCTCGAGCACCTCCGCAATCGGAGGGAGGAAGCTCTGGCCGCCGGCGGGCCGGAGGCCATCAGCAAGCAGCATTCACGGGGGAAGAAGACCGCCCGTGAGCGGCTGGACTACCTGCTCGACGAGGGTTCGTTCGTCGAGACGGACATGTTCGCCGTGCACCGCTCGGACAGGTTCGGGATGGGTGGGGACCGGCCGCTCGGCGATGGCGTTGTGACCGGTTGGGGCACGATCGATGGCCGCCGAGTGTGCGTGTTCAGTCAAGACTTCACCGTCTTCGGCGGCTCGCTGGGAGAGGTGTTCGCCGACAAGGTCACGAAGATCATGGAGCTTGCCCTGAAAATGGGTGTGCCGGTGGTCGGGCTGAACGACTCGGGGGGCGCGCGGATCCAGGAAGGGGTTGTGTCGCTGGGCGGTTACGGCGACATCTTCTACCGCAACGTGCTTGCCTCCGGGGTCATCCCGCAGGACAGCGCGATCATGGGCCCGTGCGCCGGCGGGGCGGTGTACTCGCCGGCGATGACGGACTTCGTCTTCATGGTGAAAGACACCGCTCACATGTTCATCACGGGACCGAACGTCATCAAGACGGTGACCGGTGAGGACGTGACGATGGAGGCGCTCGGCGGGGCCATGACCCACGCGATGCGCTCCGGGGTGGCTCACTTCGCGACCGAGGACGAGGAGAGCTGCCTCGACGACATCAAGTACCTCCTCTCGTTCCTGCCGAGCAACAACCTCGAGCAGGCGCCACGCCTCGACCTCGGCGACCATCCCTGGCGCGAAGCCCCAGAACTCGACACCTTCGTTCCCGACTCGAGCAA
>JALZEO010000200.1 GCA_030862025.1 Actinomycetota bacterium
CGCCCGCATCGTCCACGAGCACCGCGAGGGGGCCGGGGTGGCCTACAGTGGGCGGGCGGTGCGCCCGCCCACTGACCGCATCGTGGGGCGCTGGGTCCTCGACCTGCTGGAGCTACCAGACGAGCGCTACTCGCGACCGGCGGTCATGGGGCTGCTCAGCGAAGCACCTGTCGTCGGCAATCGGGGGCGGCGCATCCCGGCAGGGTCGTGGGAGCGGATCAGCCGCGACGCCGGGATCGTCCGCGGACGCAGCGAATGGTTCGACAAGCTGGCCCGCTTCGCCAGGGAGCAGGAGACGCTGGCGGACGACGAGACGGCCGCGGAGGACCCGCGGGAGTGGCTCGCAAACAGCCTCCGTCGCAACGCGGACGATGCCCGCCGACTGAGAGGCTTTCGTGGCCGGCTTCTTCGACGAGCTTGATGCGGCGTTGAGGATGAGGTCGTGGGCCGAGCTGACCGGCTGGTGCAAGCGGATGGTCTCACGCTATCTCGGTGGCGAAGCCCGCCGAGAGCGGTGGCCCGAAGAGGAGCGGGAGGCGGCCGACCGGGTCGACGAGGCGCTCGACCGGCTCGGCGCGCTCGACGCCGTCGAGGGCCGGGCCGACCTGAGGATCTTCCGACGAACTTTGGAACTGGAGCTCGACGACGACCTCGGGCGGGTGGGGGAGTTCGGTCGGGGCGTGCTCGTCGGCACTCCCTCCGCCGCACTCGGCGTCGACCTCGACCTGGTCGTCGTCATGGGCCTGGCGGAAGGCGTCTTCCCGACGCGACCGCGCGAGGATTCCCTGCTCCCCGACCGGGAACGCGCCGCCGTCGCCGAGGAGTTGCGTCCCCGAGCCGACCAGGTCGGGCTTGAACACCGCCACCTGCTCGCGGCGCTCGCGGGAGCGGGCAGGCGGGTGCTGACGTTCCCACGCGGCGACCTGCGCCGAAGCGTCGAGCGGGCGCCCTCTCGGTGGCTGCTCGACTCTGTCGAGGTTTTCCTCGATAACGCGCCCGAGACAGCTTGGAGCGGTTCGGCAGGCGCCACCACGAGGGACGGTTATCACCGCACCCCGGGGCCCGACGTCCCGCGGGGCGATGGCCGCACCCTGCCTGCCCGCGCTCCCTGGCTCGAGACCGTCCCGTCGTTCGCTGCCCGACTGCGTACGGTCGCGTTTCCGGCCACGCGCCAGGAGTACGGCCTGCGGGCCCTGGCCGGGGACGCCCAGCGGACACCGCTCGTCGACCACCCCCTCGTCAGGGGCGACGACCGCCTGCGACGCGGCGTTGACCTCGTCCTCGGGCGGCGCGGGGAGCGCTTCACCCGCTACGACGGCAACCTCGTGTCCGTCCGCGACCACATCCCCTCACCTGCCGCCGCCGACCGTGCCGTCTCGGCCTCCCAGCTCGAGGCCTGGCTCGACTGTCCCCACCGCTATCTCATGCAGTACCTGCTAAAGGTCGCTCCGATCGCGAACCCCGAGGAGCTGCTCGAGATCACGCCGACGGAGAAGGGCACGCTCGTCCACGCCGTCCTCGAACGCTGGCTCTGCGAGCTGCTCGCAGGTGGAGTGCCGGCGGCGGGGGAGGCGTGGCCGCCAGAAGCTCGGCGGCGCCTCGCCGAGATCGCCGAGCAGGCCTGCCGCGACGCGCAGGAGCGCGGGGTGACCGGTCATCCGCTGCTGTGGCGCCGCGAGCGGCGGCGGATACTCCACGACCTCGAACAGTTCGTGGGCCGCGACGACGTTCGTCGCCGCGAACTGCATGCGACCCCGATCGGCGCGGAAATGCCCTTTGGTATGCCCCGTACCCCCACCGACCCGGTGACGATCGACCTCGCGGACGGCCGTCGCATTCGCGTGCGCGGCAAGGTCGACCGCGTCGATGCCACCGCCGACGGAACCGTCGTCGTGACCGATTACAAGACGGGCGGCCACCGCTCCGACCACCGCGACCTCTCGGCCGAGCGGCCCCTCGGCGACGGGACCAAACTGCAACTGCCCATCTATGCGCTCGCGGTCCGCGCCAGCGATCCCGACGCGCAGCGGGTGAGGACCGAGTACTGGTTCGTGTCCTCGAAGGGCGGGTTCAAGCGCTTCGGCTACGAGGTGACCGCCCGGGTCCTCGAGGCACTGCGCCACGCGCTGCGCATCGTCGTCGGCGGCATCGAAGAGGGGCGGTTCCCCGCCCGACCACCCGAGCCCGGCTGGCAACCGTGGACGCAGTGCCGCTACTGCGATCCCGATGAGCTGGGCAGCGCGGACCGCCACCGGGACTGGGAGCGGCTGCGTCTTCTGCCCGAACTGCGCGACTACGTCGCGCTCGTCGCGCCCGAGGTCCTGGAAGCCGAGGAGGTGGGTGTGTGACCGGCCGCCCCGAGCCTCGCGAGAGGCTGGCAGATCAGGCTGCCCGAGAGCGCATCGCCCCCGCCCCCGCACCGCTCTCGAGCAGGTCGACGTCGCCGCCATCTCGACTCTGCACGCCTTTGCGCAACGGATCCTCCGCGAGCATCCCATCGAGGCGAGCCTGCCCCCCAACGTCGAGGTGCTCGACGAAGTCGCCTCCGAGATCGAGTTCGAGGATCGCTGGCGGCGCTTCCAGGAGGCTCTGCTCGGCACCGCCGAACTCGAACGGAGCCTGCTGCTCGCATTCACGGTGGAGGTCCGGCTGAGCGACCTGCGCCACATCGCCCGGGTGTTCGACGACAACTGGGACCTCGTCGACGAGGAGCAGCGCTTCCCCTGGCCGACCGACGACCCCCCACGCTGCGAGGTCGCCGACTTCGTCGCACGGATCGAAAGGCTGCTCGCCCGCCGCTCCGAATGCCGTGACGGCGACGACAAGCTCTGCCAGTACCTGACGAACGAGATCGTCCCCTACGTCGAACGGCTGCGCGGCGCACCCGACGAGTATGAGGCGCTACGCCTGCTCGGGGTGGACCGACCCAGCTTCTCCTCCTCCCTTGGTCGCAAGGAGAACTGGAAGGACAAGGCCGGCCTCCGCGACGAGATGCTGGCCATCGGGAAGGACAAGGCCCGCCACGCGGATCACATCGCGCTGGCCGCCCTGCGGCGCATCGCGCTGGCCGCCCTGCGGCGCATCGCGCTCGAACTCGCCTGTTTCACGCTCGAAGCGGCCACCCAACGCCGCTCCCGGGGGCGGCTCGAGTTCCACGACCTCCTCGTCCTCGCCCGCGAACTGATGCGCGGCCCCAACGGCCCGCCGGTCCGCAAGGTGCTGCGGGCGCGCTACCGCCGCCTCCTGCTCGACGAGTTCCTGGACACCGACCCGATCCAGATCGACGTCGCGGTCCTCATCGCCTCGGACGACCCGGCCGCCGCGGAGAAGCCGTGGTGGGACATCGAGGTCCAACCGGGCCGCCTGTTCTTCGTCGGCGACCCAAGCAATCCATCTACCGCTTCCGCCGCGCCGACATCGACCTGTTCCTACGCGCCCGCGACGTCTTCGGCGCTCCGCCCCGCGGGAGCGGGGGTGCCTGCCCCCCGCACCTTCTGGGGGGACGGGGGTACCCCGTCGGGGCGGTGTGCCTGACCACCAACTTCCGCACCACCCCTCCGGTCATCGCCTGGGTGAAACCACGTATTCGGTCGGCTCATCGTCCTCGAGGAGGGGTCGCAACCCGACTACCAGCCGCTCGACCCCTCTCCGACCCGCACTTCGCCCCCGGCCGGCCCGCCCGTGGTTGTGCTCGGCCACGAGGCACACGGCAGCGAGCTAGACGCAGATGCCCTGCGCGAACGGGAGGCCGAGCAGGTCGCCGACGCCGTCCTGACCGCAGCCACGTGGAAGGTCGCCCGCCGC